>QKGU01000052.1 GCA_003250325.1 Paludibacter sp. | reverse complement strand
TATCGGCTGTCCGATAAAATGTTTATCTTTGCTCATGTTATATATTTTAGGTGTGGTAACTTCAAATATACAACTTTGGAGCTGATTTGAGAAAATTGGCTCCTTTTTTTTATCTTATCGGCAAACTTTTATCGGACAACAATAGTTTTTTTTCTATCAAATTGCACTTCCAATGTCTAAACGAACAAAAAAACAATGTACTGTGACCGCTCTGCCCTATTTTAAAAAGCTATAAAAGCCATAGCAAGACAACTTCAAAATTAATTCGAACTTGCTGTGGATTTTTTTGCTTTTTGGGCGATTAGGTTCTCAATGGAATTACCAACGGAAATAAATGCCTCCATCAAATTCAAATTTTGTTATTTTTTGTGACATAGGTTTTACATTCTGCTCGATAGAATTATCTGCTGTCCATTCCATTTTGTTTAATTTATATGGAATTGTTTTTTGATTAGTCATCCAGTTTGATTTAAATTGAAATCCAAGATTTCCTTTTCCAATTGTCGCAACATCAAAATTTAATTCAAGCTCTGGTAAAACAAAAAACGTAATTGCCGATTTCACGTTATAATCATAAATTGCGTGAAAATTGGTAGAATAACTATATAGATATACGGTTCTTTTATAAGCTGGTGATATACTCGTACATAAATTTAATGAAAAATTTAAATGAAAAAATTTGTAATCAATTGGAACATAAATACCAGCACCGAAACAATGGTCGTAATTGTAAATACGTTTTCCATCGGTTTGTTTAATATAAGTATTTACTTTGGGTTCAAAACTTTGAAATGCGTCATACAACCGTAAAGATTGTGGTAATGCCACATACATGGCTGAAAATCCAAGCCATTTTTTATATTTATAAATTCCTTTCAAATAGAGGTAATTCGGTAAGAACCCCTGATCTACAGCTATTTTAATATCAGTTTCAAACTTACTATTCCACCAATGGTGTTCGGCTATTTCCAAGTATTCGTATGCAGGATAATCGTCTGTATAATTGAAATAATCGATTAAATCAATTTGATTATTGTTTGTGGTTGAGTTGGGCGTATGCCAAATGTCACGTGTGCCAAATTCTATTGAAAGTTTTGACTTAATAGGTGTTTCTGCAATTATATTTTGATTAATAAAAAGTGCAATTACAATCAGGTTTAGTGTTTTAATTTTCATCATTTTCAATAAATTGAATAGGTAGTGTTTCGGCTTCTAATACTGTGTCGTCTGATAAAAAAACTTTTACCTTGAATTGACCTGTTACTGTTTTTGCTGGGATTTTACAAACTAAATTAATTGTATTATAAGGTTGTACATAAAAGTCTCTATTCAAAATCTTGAAGGCATTGGGTATTTTTGTATAAAGTATTTTGTCATTATCTACTAAAAATTCATTAGAAATATCGTCCCCTGATTGTATTGTGTCATTAAAATGCTGTAACGTATAAATTTCAATTTTCTTGATATTCTGATTTGCTTTATAGTATTGGAATATTTCTGGTTCTGTCGTTGCAGAGATAGTTTCGAAGCCATTTAAGCTTGAAATAACCTTTGAAAAAAACATATTCTTTGATTCCAAACTGTCACTTACAGTTAGAGATAGTCGAATTTTATTTTTGTTTACTTTTTCAACAGTAACAGTGTCATAATTAATATTCGGATACCATACATTTCGTGCCGAAACTTGCAATGAATTGTAATTAAAGAAAATAGGATCTGGATTATTATTTTCCCCACAACTAATCATCAGTTTAATGAAAAAGAAGAGTGCAAACAAGAATATTATGTTTTTAAATCTTTTCATAGTTAGTTTTCTATATAAATTTATAATTGTTTATATTTTAAGTAATTGTCTGTCAGATGGCATGTCAATTAATAATTCGATTATGTTGGTAAACTGTTGTTGACTCTTATATTTCTTTTTTTTTCGGCTGTCCCTAACGACCGAGGCTAAGCGCAGTAGCCGATTTGCGGGCTACTGCACTGTCGCGCTACGATGAATGTAATGCGGGTGATGAAACTCCAAAATCCCACGAATTCGGCTATTGTCGCTTAGACGTGTGTTACCAAATCGTGCATTGGTTGTGAAAAATAGAGTTTTGGTTTACAGTAAATTTAATAGACATGATAATACGATTACAGTTGAAATAAATGCAAGTTTGGTAGCCATTTTCATTGTAATGTTACCAAACTCACTTAGTATTATTTAAGCAATTCAGTTCAAATGATTATTAATTTTCTATGAATTTATATCTTAAAAATCATCTATCCTAATTTTATAAACATAAATTCCTTGATATTCAGAATCATGTATGTTGTAGAAACTTATATCGAAGGGGTTTTTGATTTTATCAGCATTATTATTTTTTTTGTATCTTCTTAAAATATTATTGTCTTTGTATGACTTTATATCCAAAGAATCAACATTATAAAAAAGAAAAAATTCTTCATCGCAAAGAGTACCAATGCAATCTCTAAATTCATCACTATATTCATTCGGTTTAAGAATAATTGAATCTAAATATGTTTTTTGGTTATAATAAAACTTTAATGTCAAAACAATATCAGTTTCATTTTTTAATCTGTAGTATGAGGCTTTGGTCGGATCAGGTTCTGGACCACACCCCAAAAAAAGTAGTATCCCTATAAAAAAGAGGATCGTTATTTTATTTAGCTTTTTCATATGTTTCAAATAGTTTATCAATATTCACTAAAGTTATACTGTCAGTCCGTAAAGCTTTTACATTTTTTTTCAAATCACTTAAAGTGAATGTTTTTCGTAGTAATCCTTTTAGTTCGGATATTGTAAAGCCACTAACTCTATCATCTGGGTATTCATATTTTGTATGGTCATATGATAAGTTAAGTCTTTGATTAGATGCGTCTATAAGGTCAATGAAAACTGGAGAGTAATTCATAGATGTCAAATTCTTTGAATAGTCTGTTTTAAGTAAACCCCATCTCTGCCTGTTATTATAAGACAAGGAATAACCTAAACCTAATTTGCTATATTCATTTGATGTTACAGATGATTCAACTGCACTTGCCCAACTTTCAATAATAATTTTACTTATAAATGCAAATGAAGCAATATCCAAATCCATATTTAAAATATGCGTACTATGAGCAAGCTCATGAATAGTTGTGCCAAATAATTCATGTGACTTATAATAACGTTCTCCTATAACAACTGAATCTTTGCCATCTACACTTTTGTATGTAGTTTCAGTTGTCCCCGTCATATAAATCCCAATCTGTGAGAAGAATAACCAACCTCCACCATAATTAATTCCTGATTTATCACCTCCATTACTATCGTATACAGAAATCTTTATAGGAAAAATTGTTCCAAGTCCATTTGAACTCACTATGACTGATGGTAATTTGTATGCTCCCATATTATTACCGTAGAACATATTGTAGCAGGCACGTTGTACATGACCGTAAGCTTTAGTTTTTCCACCTGTAATAGGAAACTCCCAATTCGTACCGTTTTTACCCTCTGCGCCATTATATATTGCGGTAAATAGGGCTCCATCACGTATTGTCCACAAACCACCTGCCCATTCTATACTCCAATTGTAACTTCCGCTAAATGTTCCAGACATTACAGCTATACCCGATTCATTTGTAACACCACTTTCCCAATTTAAAAACTTTCGTGCTCTAACAATTACTCCAGGTACAGGAATCTGCTTTCCTAATAAATCATCATATACCGTTATGTGTGCTTTTGGTGTGTAATTAGCACTCTTTGCTTTTGACATTGCCGAATTTACATTGTCAGTTTTTTTAAAATTACCTGTAAGTATAAATGATTTTTCTTCAAGCAGATCCCAATAATCAATAACCTCAGACTTAATGCGCATTTGACTGGTATTTTGCTGATTTACTCCTTCATTTTTTTCAACTATCATTGGCATGTAAAGTTCATCTATAACCTCGTATTGGTTTATTGCTGAAGTATATCCTATTGGGACACGAGTATATAGCCATGTAAAATCATTGCCTATTAAAGTAGAGTCAATAAACCTCTCACCTTCGGTAAGTTCATAGTCGAGAGGAAACGGAAATAATGTAAGCGTAGTGTCTCTAATCAGGGTTTCCAATTCAACACTATCTTTTGGTAGAAACCTAACGTATAAATGGGTCGCTTCAATATTTAAAGCTGCTTTTATTAATCCTTCTTGCTGTAATGCAGAATATGCTTTTTTCATATTCGAGACAGTGTAAGGATTTTCAAGTTTTCTAACTTTTTTTAATAAGAATTCCAGTACTATTCTCGTTGATAGCATTGTTGTTAATGTCAACTTCATTGTCGTTACACGACACCAAAGTAAACGCCACAAGGGCAAAGATATAAAATAGTTTTTTCATAAACATACTTGTTTTTACGAATACAACATTGAATTGATGTTAGTTTTTAATTTCTCGTTGCATTCAGATTTCTTTTTCTTTTTAGTCATCACAACCATTATGGTTGTCGTTATAAATTTACATTTCCACAGATTTAAGTTTGTCATTGCCAAACAAACTATAGGTGTACAATGATACGGGGTTAAGTCGTACTCCAAACAGTTTTTTCGTTTCGAAAACACGTACAATGTTTCATTCTCGTGTTTCCGTATTTCTGTCTCTACTATGCTTCGAGACTGAAATAATGTGCATTAACTTGTGTTCATGTCGGTCGTTCTTTTCTTTTTTTTTGCATGTTTGGTAACGACCGAGGCTATGGGCATTTGGCGGTTTGCGGGAGCATTCGCTGTCGCACAGCGACAAAGTGAATGCGGGAGCAAAACCCGCTAAATGCACGTCAACCCGCCAATGGGCATAGATACTATGATTAAATCCAAATAATTTTGCAATTATTTTTATAATAATTTATATTTTTGCATTACAAAGAAAGAAGACTTCAGTCGATACTATGTACCGAAAGGTGTCTATCTAGTGAAGCGGGGCTCGACTCCGCTTCTTTTTTCTATAACGGTTCTGTCGAACCGACACAGAAAGAAGAGCTTAATCTCCACATTCCCCGAAGTCTATCAACAGGCTTTCCACAAATACTCTGCGTTATAGGCTTCATTTTTCTTCCACAAAACAAATATGAGGATCAACAGCTTGCGCATTCCTGCCACTACTGCTTTTCGTTTGATTGTTGGATTACGTTCTACCACACGTTCATAAAGCGCTTTTATGGGTTCATTATAATTGCAGGCCGAAAGGGCAGGCATATACAAACATTCTCTTATCCGTTTATTCCCTTTCTTGGAAATTCGTGTTTTGCCTTTAAAAAGCCCCGATTGTCGCTCAGCAATATCCAGTCCGGCATAACTAACCACCTGACGGATATTGTTGAATTGTGTAAACCCATTGGTTTCGCACAGTACTGTGACAATGGTTAGCAAACGCAATCCTTTAATAGTTTCTATGTTTTTAACCCGCTGGTTAAACTCCTTATCCTCCTCCGTTAATCGAATAATTTCATTTTCAATGATTTGAATATTCTTCTCTAAGAACTCAATCTGTTGTTCCTTGAGTTGTAATACTACATCCAGTGTGCTGTGAGCATGCTTCAAGCCATGAACCTGACATTTTGAACGGACTAAATCTTTTTTCAACGACAGCCGTTCCCGACACAAATCACGTAAATCTTTCAGCTGGGGCATCATCGGTTTCCACCATTCCAAAGGACGTTCCAACTCATATTGGGCTATCATTTGTGCATCTGCCTTGTCTGTTTTTGTTTTCATATTCAAACTTTTAGCAAAATGCTTCATCTTGTTGGCCAAAACAACGGATACCTTTTGCTCGTTTGCATACAGAAAATGTGTCAGATCCTCGTGATAAACTCCCGTTGTTTCCATTACAAAAATCGGGTTCGATACTTTACTCAACGTCCAGTTGAGCAATTTCTCAAATCCCGGATAATCATTTTGAAAACTGCGTGTAGCCTTGATTACAGATCGCTCATCCTTTAATTGCTTAATACACACCTCAAAACTATCCTTGGAAATGTCTATTCCCACACACGATTTTAATTCTTTCATATACAACTGCTTGTTTATGGTCAGAATTATTCCTTTATTACCGCCTAGCCTCGTAAATTATATACTGAATACAACTGCTTTTGAGTGTTTCTTAGATACTTATTCAGGCTCGAAAAAGGAAAACAAAGGGCGCAAAATCTATGTCACGATATACTTTTGGGTTATCAGGCGTGTGTTGCTATTCCCTTTGCTAATTCTTCCCTGTTTTGATTGCAAATATCTCAAATTTCTCTCAATCTGAAATCTTATGCAAACATACGAGGCGTGTGTTAGCAGCTAGCCGTTGGTTGTGTCAATCTGTTGTTTCGTTTAATTTCCTTTCAATTCTGATTTCTCCGATTTAATCTATCCAGTTAAGATTTTTATATTTTTCTTTCATTCTGTCCCAAAATCCATCACTCCAATCTAAAACGACAGTTGGTTGCCAGTCATTTGGTAAACCTGTCAAAATAGCATCCACCATTTTACTTCCGTTTCCTTTTGTCGGTGAATTAATGTCGAAAAAGTTGATATACTTGTAAGATACACTGTATAATATCTGTACTCCAACAGCTGTCTCGTGATTCATATGTGTTATCGGAACTTTCGGTCTTTTTGGGTAATTTTCGCTCGAAGCTGCCAACGCTTCATTGCTAATGTTGATATATTTGATAAAGTCTAATTCGGCAAGGTTTAATGCCATTTTAATGATTGGTTTCGGCAATTCTTTCACCTTAGTAATTACCCATATTTGTTTCCCGTTTTCGTTAAATGGAAGAAACAATTTCTCAAATTCTTTTCTTTTTAGCATTTTAGTCAACCTAATTTTCCTGTAGTTTTTACTCCATTTACTGATATAATATCATTTTCAAGTTGTTCTGTCATAATAGGAAGCAAAAATTCGATATTATAGTTGTATACGTTATTTTCATCCCAAAATTCATGAAGTTTTTGACGAGCTATTTCGTTTGTAAATAGTTCATTCGTGTTCGTCATTAAAAGCATTGCAACATCTCCATTATTTTCAGTCACTACGAACAAGAATTCGTCCTTGTCTTTTTTCATATTTTTCTTCCAAAAATCTACATGCTCTTCTAATTCATATCTGAAAAGTCCGTCACTCATTTCTCCATTCAAAAGCAAAGCTTTCCGTAATGCATTCTCAATTCTATACATCATTCTGATCATAAATATTCATTAATGTTATGCGTCTTCTTTTTTTTTCGGCCTGCTGCTAACGCCCGAGGCTATGGGCAGCGGCGGATTTGCGGGAGATTTTCTGTCGGGACGACAAAGAAAATCGAGCGGGAATCCGACCTGCCATAGTAGCACGCCTTCCGCCACTGTCCCAAGAGCGTGTGTTATGCGGTCGTAGTTTAGTATTCAGTCAGTTGTTTGTTATGTCAGCCAATCAAAAGAGCTTCCTTCGCTACTCACGTTTCATTAACTTGTCAAATGCATATTTTGTCAACTCATGACTAGAGCCCAACCTAATTTAAGTTATTTCTGAATCTTTTGATTTTTCCCAATAAGAAAATATAGAATAGCACCAAATATGTTTGTAAAAACTACAACAAGTGCCCAAATCAATTTATTATTTCCATCAAATTTGCCTTTCAAAATATCAATCAAAGCCAAAGTAGGAAAAAGTAAAATCAATGAAATGAAAAATATTTCAAAAATGCCAATAGATAAAAATAGTGTCGTCATATTATAAATTATATTTTCAATATTTGTGTTTTAAATTTTTTTTTTTTGCCCTCAAAATGCACTTTCAGCCCGATAATGAGCAAATTCCGGAAAATCGAAGTCTTGAATCTTCTTATAAAAGCTTTAGAAAACCGATTTCAGCCCGGAAGCGATAAAAGTCGTAAAATCAATAAGTCAGTTTTCTTTGTTTTTTATCAATTGGTCATAATTCCGCATACTACCGTCGTTACTTGTCACAGTCGCAAAGCTTAAAGTCAAATTCTTTCCATAGAAAATCTGCGAGGAATTGTCCGCCGAACAAAACCCAAAAATCCAACAAAATATGTTAACCCATCAAGTCAAAAAGTCCAGAAGAAGCGGACAGTTCGTCAAAGATTTTTCAACCGTAATTCCGTCTTTTTTCTTTTTTTACTATGCCGCATAACGACCGAGGCTATGGGCACGGGCGTGTTGCGGGCGAATTTCCTGTCGTGAAACAACAAGGGAAATGCGGGCGCAAAACCCGCTGAGTGCACGTCAGCCAGCCTGTGACCATAGGAATTCTATGGTTATTCCAAATTATTTGTATTAAAATTACTTAGTTTTTTCTACTTATTTCTGTTTTTGTGCACGAAGGTAAATTCCGAAAAGAACATGCTCAAGATCAAGCCTAACGGTGATTGAAAAAATCTCCAC
>QKGU01000207.1 GCA_003250325.1 Paludibacter sp. | reverse complement strand
TTCATATTCTATTGATTTTGACTATAAATATAATGAATATCAATCAATTAAACTAATTGTTTTTAAACTGTTTTCAATAAAAATCAACCGTAAATTATCTTGTCTTTCGATTAGGATGCTTTGCGGATAATCATATTAAATAATCCTCACGTTTTTCACTTCTGGCTTTTACTAAAAAATCTTTTCTTATCCAATATCTTTTGTGGATATTGAGTCGTCGTGCATGTATGTGAACTAAATTTAAACTTTTCTTAATGCAGGCTTGTTTCTTTCACATACATTTCACATAAACGATTTGGTATGAAAAAAAGAAACTTAGTTCTGGTTATTTTTTTATTTTTCTCTATATTGTCTTTTTCTCAAAGAGGTGTCATTAAAGGGAGAGTTTATAACGAAAAAACGAATCAACCTTTGGAATTTGCCAATATTCTCATTCAGGGAACTAACATTGGTTCCACATCCGACCTCGATGGTAATTTTATTTTTGCCGGAATCGATCCTGGATTTATAAGATTGGTTGTGAGCACGCTCGGGTTTGAAACTACTGTTTCTCCCGAAATTCAGGTGCAAGGCAATCAAACCACTTTTATTGATATTTCTCTTAAAGAATCTACCGTTGCCCTTCAGGAAGTTACGGTTCGGCAAAATTTAAACGTAAAAAAGATAGAAAGTCCGCTTTCTGTTTTGAGCATTGGAGTGCAGGAAATTGAAAAAAGTGCCGGTGCTAATCGTGATGTGTCGAAAGTGGTTCAGGCACTTCCGGGAGTTGGAGCTACCGATCCTAACAGAAACGATTTGATAGTTCGCGGTGGTGGCCCGTCGGAAAATGTGTTTTATCTGGATGGAATTGAGATTCCCGTTATCAATCACTTTGCTACACAGGGTTCGTCAGGAGGTTCGGTGGGTGTAATTAATCCTGATTTTGTTCGCGAAATAAACTTTTATACCGGAGCCTTT
Source organism: Paludibacter sp. (assembly GCA_003250325.1). Classification (GTDB taxonomy): domain Bacteria; phylum Bacteroidota; class Bacteroidia; order Bacteroidales; family Paludibacteraceae; genus Paludibacter. The sequence goes on along the minus strand of QKGU01000207.1, from coordinate 28,507 downwards.
CCTGCAAACAGGGGCAATGCGTTGAGTTCGGTAATGGAAATAAAGCAGAAAGATGGTAGTAAGGATCGCATACATTCAAAATTATCGGTTGGAGCTTCGGATGCGGCACTTACACTTGATGGCCCTGTTGGAAAGAAATCAACTTTTATTGTTTCGGCTCGCCAGTCGTATTTGCAATTTTTGTTTAAAGCTATTGGCTTGCCTTTTTTGCCTACTTACAACGATTTTCAGGTAAAATATAAGTATAAGATAAATGAAAAAAACGAGATCTCTTTTATCGGAATTGGTGCTATCGACGATTTGGTTTTGAACACAGAATTACAAACTACCGGTACAGAAGCTCAAAAATACTTACTTTCCTATCTCCCGGTTTACAAACAATGGAATTATACGGTGGGTGCTGTTTATAAACATTTTGCCACGAGCCATTACGATACATGGGTGTTAAGTCGGAATATGCTACGGAATGCAAATTTCAAATATCAGGATAATGATGAATCGAAACCTAAGACTCAGGATTATACTTCGGACGAGGCGGAAAATAAAATCCGTTTCGAGCGGACTTATCCTGATCTGCCAATAAAACTCTCTTATGGTGCTGGTTTGAAATACTCCCATTATACGAATACAACTTTTCGTCAATTTTTCGTAAATGGTTCTGTGTTTAATCTCAATTATAACACTGAAATTAATCTTTTCGGCTATCAGGCTTTTGCTCAGGCCTCAGATGAATATTTCGATGATAAATTGCGACTTTCGTTGGGTGTAAATTTTACGGGTATAAATTACAACAAAAATATGAGCAACCCGCTTAATCAGTTTTCGCCAAGATTATCGGCATCTTATTCCATTGCTGACAATCTGGATTTGAATGGAAATGTGGGAAGATATACTTTACAACCTGCTTATACGACACTAGGGTTTAAAAATTCGTCAGGAGATTTTGTGAACAAAAATGAAAATTTAAAATACACAGTCTCTAATCAGGCGATTTTGGGATTGGAATTTCGTCCGATGGAGAAAGTGAAATTGTCTGTTGAAGGGTTTTATAAACAATATGAAAATTATCCGGTTTCAGTAGCGGATGGATTGAGCATTGCCAGCAAAGGAACGAATTTCGGACAAGTCGGCGATGAGGAAATTGTATCAGTCGGAAAGGGACGAGCCTATGGTCTTGAGTTTCTGACTAAAATTATGGAAATGGAAAAACTGAACGTAACGGCTACTTACACATTTTTCAGAAGCGAGTTTACCGATTCTGCCGGAATCAATTATTTCCGTTCTTCGTGGGATACACGCCATTTGCTGAATCTGATTGCGAGTTACAAATTCCCAAAAAGCTGGAATGTTGCCATTCGTTGGCGATTCGTTGGCGGGGCGCCTTACTCGCCGATCGACTCTATTTCTTATGTGCGAGCAGCCTGGAATGTGACCAATCAGCCTTATCTTGATTATAAGAAATTCAATACTCTGAGTCTGCCAAATTCGCATCAACTGGATGTGCGTGTCGATAAAGAGTTCTACTTCAAAAAATGGGTGTTAAACTTGTATGCAGATGTCCAAAATGTATATAATTTCAAAACGCAGGGCGTTCCGATTTATACCAATCTTGATGAAAATGGAGCTGTAATTTCTGATCCGGATGGTGATCCGGCAAAACAGGGACTAAGAACAATTGATAGTTTCGGTGGAACAATTTTACCTACGATCGGTTTAATAATAAAGATTTAAATTGTATTTTGAAAATCTTAAAAGAAAAGTTATGAAAAAGAAGATCTCAATAATATTGCTCATCGCATTTGCCATAACAACGATATCAGCCAGAAAAAAGCCAGATACATTCTCGCACGAAAATTATGGTTTAAAGTATACCGGCACTACTATAACTGTACAGTTTGAAAAAGGAAAGGAGCATAATCATCCGCTGTTTGCAATATGGTTGGCCGACGAGAAAGGAAATTACATTCAGCCGTTGTATGTCTCGGAAAGTATAGGGAAAGGTATATTCAAGCGGGCAAGTCGCAAAACCGGTCATTGGATGTCCGGTGAAATTCAGCGCCCGGCTGCTTTGCCATACTGGACACATCAACGTGGAATTCTGAACGAATATGGAACTTACAATCCAACACCACATCAGCCGGAAGTGGATGCATATACCGGAGCTACACCCGATGGTTCGTTTATTCTGGAGACCAAAACAATTGAGCCTCTAAAGGGAAAATATAAAATTATGATGGAACTGAATCAGTCGTGGGACTGGAATGAGTACTGGTATAATAATCTATATCCCGATGATAAGGAATTCAAGACTTCAAGCCAGCCTGCGGTTGTATATTCAGTAGATGTAGATGCGGATCATCCGCAAAAAGACTATGTTATGAAAGCTGTAGGGCATAGTCATTATTCCGGTGAAGATGGTAGATTGTATGATGACCTTACAACTTTAACTACGGCTTTGAAAATTGCAAAGAAGATAACCGTTCGGATTAAATAAAATCTGTTGCAGAACCCTTATTTGAGTTCCCTTTTTTATAAACTCGTCTTTTGGTAAGTGCAAACCAGTTTGTCGCTCGTATAAGTAGAAGAACAATAATAGGAAATGCCGCGATATTAAAATCCTGAATAGATAGAGCAAAGGCAACCAGAGCCAAAATAAGAAAAAGAATGTTTATGATTTGGTAAAAGAACAATACGATTCTAAACCGGCGAATCCAGATGAAAATAGCCAAAATTACGTTTAATGGATTGAGCCATAGTATATTTAGATTGTTCTTTACCAAAGGATGTATGGATATAGTCATTAGGTAGAGTATGATAATTCCTCCGATTCCGGTAACGAAAAGTAAGATTGAATCAAATGCGGTATTATGACGTTTTTTTATCCTGTCCCAAATTGTGAAAATGATTCCAATAATGAGTATGATGATACTTATTGCTAATGGGCTGAAGAGCCAGTTTGTCTGTTGTTCTGCTGAATCTTTTTTCTCAATAAGTATTTTTCTTTCGGATACAAGCTTCAGTTCCTGGCCGTCTTGTGGTTGAATTTTTGCATTCTGAAACTCTTCCATTAATACTTCTGGAAGGAAGGTGCTTTCGCTTATTGTAGCATTGCGGTCTGCGTCAATTCCGAAAACTAAATCGATTCCAAACTTCAACCATGTGTAGGTTCCGGTGTAAACTCCAATCCACTGACGAAATGTTTTTGTGTTTGAGTTATCTGAAAAACGCACAAAACCTCGTAAAGCCGCAATTATTTTATCTCTCGGGCGTGTGGCGCAGTTGTCGAATACAAAATTATATCGATAAATTCTGTTTTCTGGCTCATAGTTTTGAAGCAGCAGATTCAGTAATTCCCGCTTTTCTGCAACAGTCAGATTGAGGATTTGTTCCCATACCATCGAGTTGCGCGCTGCGTATTCTGGTAAAAAATATCTTGTGTCGTAAACACCTAATTGGTAGTCAGTTTCACCTTTAATGAACTTATAATAGAAGTTTTTTGTTTCGAAACTGAATATGCCATAATTGAACACAACATCCGTTCCCGATGCTGGATCATTTATTCTGATTGCAGTATGTCCGAATTTAGAATAAATCTCTTCTCCGGGAGAGCATGTTATTAAACTAAAAATGGCAGAGTCTCCAATTAACAATTGTTGAGCTTTAATATTAAAAAAAACAAGCGATACAATTGCGATAAGAAGTAGTTTTCTCATATTTTTATATTGAAAATGCAAAAATAATATTTTTTTAAATAACTATATCTTTTGATTTTAAATTTATTAAAATTTCATATGAGGTTTGATTGTCAATATTGTCATTTATGGAATAAGTTTTATTGATTTTAAAAGGTTTTTTTTTGTTTGTAACATTTTATATTGAAAAATTACTAAATTTGTGCTTTATAACATTGTTGTCAAACATATTTCTTTTAGATAAATTATGGCGAAAAAGAATGTTTTTGAGCTTAAGCCCCTTGAGGAAACACTTACAGTATGGGATGTGCTGACTCCCGATGAACGACAATTTATTAAAAACAATTATACCGTCCATCATTTTAAGAAAAACGAACTTATTCATTGTGAAGGTGAGATGCCTACACACATGATGATTCTGGCTAGTGGAAAAGTAAAAGTTTATAAAGAAGGCGTGGGAAGTCGTTCCCAGATTATCAGGATGCTCAAGCCGGGCGAACATTTTGGCTATAGAGCCATTATTGCCAACGAAGCATATAATACCAATGTTATGGCTTTCGAGACATCAACGGTTTATATGCTGAAAGCAGACATATTTATTTCTATTTTACGCCATAATAATGCATTTTGTTATCGTTTTCTGGAAGAATTGGCAACAGATTTGGCGGCCTCCGATGCACGAACTGTCAATCTGACGCAAAAGCATATTCGCGGACGTTTGGCAGAAGCTTTGCTGTTGCTCATGAAAAACTATGGTGTGGAAGAAGATGGTGCGACGATTAGTATCTATTTATCGCGCGAAGATTTGGCAAATTTGTCGAATATGACTACCTCTAATGCCATTAGAACGCTTTCAAACTTTGTGAATGAGCAGATCATAGCCATGGATGGACGTAAGCTGAAAATCATTGACGAAGAGAAATTGCGAAAAATTAGTAAGATGGGATAATCCCCGGAAAATATATTGGTTTGATAGTATTTTCTGTGTAAAAAAACTAAATAAATGAACGCTTCTCAGATTCATACTACCTATAAATCAGCTTTACACTTTCTCTCGGAAGGACAGTTGAAAGATGCTTTTGAAAAAACCCAAATGCTTGTTTCCGAATTGCAAATGGGTGAGTATTCCGACCGATTGGAAAATCTTCAACAGAATTATAATTACTTACTCGAATATTATATATCGGGGGCCGAAGATCCGGAACGGAAATCTGTTTATAATAAACTGATTGCAAAAGTTTTTGTCCTTATTTCCGAGTTGCGGGAAGAATTGATGTTCCGTAATTCGAGTAATTTCGAGTTTACCCAAAAAAGATATTACCCACATAAAAGACGATACAATTCTTCTGATGAATTGTTTCATGCTCTTCACTATTTCCACACTCAAAGTTCATTGTTGGAAAATGCCAACGAAAGTCACGAGACTGAACTGAAAAGGCTTCGATCCAATTACGAAGCCATTTTACCAGAGATGTTTAGCCTTTTCTGGTTGTCGGCAAATTACAGTGTGGCAGAGAAGGAAATGCTCGCAAAAATAATGGATCAGGATTATCCCGGTTTACTTGAGAAATCGTTGCTTATTTCTGCGTTGACGTTGAATTTGTGGCGAATGTTCGACGAAAGCAAACTGATGTTGTTGTTCGAATACTGCCAATATCCCGATACGAAAATAAACCAACGGGCATTGGTTGGTTTGTGTTTCATCTTGGCAAAGTATAATCGTTTCTTACCTTATTTCCCGAGTGTTCGAAACCGTCTTGTGCTACTTACCGATAATAACCATATTGTAGAAAATTTCCTCAATATTATTATCCTGATTATTGGAACGGCCGAAACGGATAAAATTTCGAAAAAAATGCGTGAAGAAATTTTGCCCGAAATGATGAGAATAAGTCCGATGATTAAGGATAAGATGGATCCTGATACGTTGATGAATGGCGATGAATGGGGCGAAGAAAATCCTGAATGGCAGGAAATTCTGGAAAAAAGTGGAGTGTCGGATAAGCTGAAAGAATTGAGCGAGCTGCAAATGGAAGGTGCTGATGTGTATATGAGTACTTTTTCGATGTTGAAAAACTTTCCATTTTTTTCCGAGTTTACCAATTGGTTTCTGCCTTTCGATGCTGATTATAGTGCTGTAAGCGAACTGTTTGGCTCTGACGAAAAAACGCTGCTTTCTTCGTTTGTCAACAGTGTGGTGATGTGCAATTCCGACAAATATTCTTTCTGTTTGAGCATTCTTCAAATGCCTGAATCGCAACGTGGGATGTTGAAAAATACGTTCAAAATGGAATCCGAACAAATTGAAGAAATGGCTCGCGAAGAATCGATTTTGACTCCGGACATTGTTTCAAAAAACATATCGAAACAATATATTCAGGATTTGTTCCGATTCTTCAAACTGTTCCCTCAACATTCCGACTTTACGGATATGTTCGATTTTTCGCTATTGATGCACAAATCGTATCTTTTTGATATTCTTTCTTCGGCAGATGATTTCAAAATGAGCGTTGCAGAGTTTTACTTCAAAAAGAGTTTTTATCCTCAAGCTCTCGAACTTTTCGAGGAAATTCAAAAAGAAGAAACGCCAACAGCAGCGTTGTATCAAAAAATAGGTTATGCCTACCAGCAAACCTCGCAAATCGCAAAAGCGTTGGATGCCTACAGCAAAGCCGACCTGATTCAACCGGATGATTTGTGGACTGTTCGGAAAATGGCACTGTGCTATCGTTTGTCCGGGAATTTTGAAAAGGCCATCGAATACTATCAGCATGTCGACTTTTTAAGACCTCAACAATTTTCCGTAATGCTTCAGATTGGGCATTGTTTGTTGGCGTCGGGAAAATATAAAGAGGCTTTGAATGTCTATTTCAAACTGGATGCTGAATACGAAGAAAATATAAAGGTTTGGCGTGCCATTGTTTGGTGTGCATTTGTTTCGCAAAATATCGGACAGGCGGTGTATTATTCGAAGAAAATTCTAGAAAATGAGCCTTTGGCGCAAGATTATTTGAATGCTGGACATATTGCGTGGAGTCAAAACAGATATAGCGAAGCTGTTGATAATTACCGCAAAAGTATCGAACTTCAGGAAGGAAGTTGGGATAATTTTATAGAGAAATTCAACGAAGACAAACCTTATTTGCTTTCGAATGGAATTGACAAAGACGAAATACCGTTGATGTTGGATGCTCTGAAATAATCGCTCTCTACAGTCGGTAGCCAATTCCCCATTCAATAAATTCAGCTTTTTGCAAGTGCGTTTTCAGTCCGAGAGAGAAGAAATAATGTTTTGCAAACGCATATTTTATCGAAGCGCGGGTATAAAGCCAACCATCTTCTTTTTCAATGTCGTAAGGATAAATTAATGGTTTGCTAAGTGTGTTTGTTGATGCATCAGTATAAGGTTCTAAATTTTTGAGAGGATTATACAGATACAATCCAAAGTGCATTCCTGCACTAAGCTTCCCAAAAACAAGTTCAGGTTGCAGGCTGATACCCACTCTCATTTTATTTTTCAATTCGTCTGTGGTTAAATAGGTTCTTTTAAAAAGAGTCTGACCGTTGTAAACCCCATCGTAAAAACCGTCGACTGCCAAACCCAGGCGGATATTGTTGCCGAATTGGCGATAAACTCCCAATACAAGCGAGCCTGTCGGATACATTTTGTTGTCTTTGTAGTAAAGTTCCCGCGCTCCACCGGAAAGCACAATATCCATTGAAAATTTTTGAGGAAGCGAGGCGATTTCTTTTTTTTGGGGCTTTTGAAATGCCTTGTAGTTCGGGAAATAAGTCAGCCCGACGCTAGCATTGAGCATGTTAATGCCTGAGTTCGGTTGAAAAAAGCTTCCGTTCGAAGCGTGATTCCAGGTATAACCAGCTACAAGTGATAACCCTGATAATAAGGGAATTTCCATATTTCCGCCTCCGGCAAAATATACATTTACAATAGAGCCGATAGCGGCATTTCCGGTGGTGAGATCATTCAAATCGATTGCTGTATTATTAAAGCGTTTATTCAGAAAACTCATTCCTGCACCGGCTTTCAACTTTAACTTGAAAAAGTCAGTTTCGATCAGTTTGAAATTCAGGTAAGGGTAAACGGCCAGCAACTGCCCGAGCATTTCAGGATTGCCAAGGTCGAGTCCAACCAAACCGACTCCGACAGTAGGGAAATTGTAATACTGATGCCACGGCTTTTCGCCCATCGTCTTCCATTCAATATCTAACTCACCTCCCTGAACAGGGCCTTTAATGAGATTTTCGAGATGTACGGTATGTTTAAGAATGGTTCCGTAAATATACTCACCTTTGATTTGATAATTGATGTTTGTTTGCGCTTGGGAAAACAAACAAGTTGTGAGAACCAAACAAATGATGAGCATTTTTTTCATAATATAGCGGGGATGGGGTTAATTCCGATTCAATTATTTTGGTTACCTTTGACAACGCAAATGTAATAAAAAAACAGGATTTCGATTCGTTTATCAATCCATAATTGGTAGTTGCTGATAATGTCTTCAGATGCATTTTTTTTGAAATTGATATTCATTTGTAAAGTCTTGTAACTTGTGTCTATCGACTTGTAACTATAATATGTTTTCAGTATTAAAAAAGGAACTTGGATCGTTTTTCAGCAGTGTAACGGGATACATTGTGATAGGGATATTTTTGCTGCTTACCGGATTGTTTCTCTGGATTATTCCCGGTGAATATAACATTCTGGACAGCGGATACGCCAATGTTGACGGATTATTTTATCTGGCTCCGTGGCTTTTCTTGTTTTTATGTCCTGCTGTGACCATGCGTTTTTTTGCGGAAGAAAAACAAACCGGAACCTGGGAACTCCTCGTTACAAAACCAATAAGAAAAGCAGGAATCGTATTAGGAAAATACTTTGCCGGCTGGTTGCTGGTGATTGTTTCGCTATTACCCACATTGCTTTATTATTTTAGCGTTTCCTATCTGGCAGAACCGGTCGGGAATGTCGATTCGGGAGCATTCTGGGGTTCGTTCATTGGTCTGCTGTTTCTTTCGGGCGTGTACACTGCTATCGGTACGTTTGCGTCTTCTGTTTCTGCAAATCAAATTGTATCGTTTGTGGTTGCGGTAGTGCTGAGCTTCTTTTTCTATTACGGATTCGAAGTCCTGGCTGGATTTTTCACTTCGGGACAATCGATACAAATACTGGAAACATTAGGAATTCATGCGCATTATAAATCGATGAGCAGAGGAGTGATAGATTCTCGGGATTTAGGATATTTCATTTTGGTAAGCGGAATATTTTTGTGGCTAACGGTCGTAAAGATAGGAAAGAAAAAATAAGCGAATCAGGATGAATTTACTTTAAAAATAAGAAAATATTAAATTATGATAGATAAAACTAAGCGTCCATTGATATTGATTACTAATGATGATGGTGCAGATGCAAACGGAATATTGGTGCTTACCAGACTCATGTGCGAGATAGGCGATGTGGTGGTAGTAGCACCCGACGGACCACGTTCGGCTCAATCAAATGCATTGACGGTTACACACCCGATTCGTTTTAAGGAAATTGAAGAAAAAGAAGGATTGAAACGTTATTCCTGCTCCGGAACTCCGACCGACTGCGTGAAGCTGGCGTTGAACGAAATATTAGACCGAAAACCGGATTTGATTGTTTCGGGAATTAATCACGGATCAAATGCTGCAATAAATGTAATTTATTCAGGTACAATGGGAGCGGTGCTTGAAGGCTGTGAAAATGGAATTCTGTCTATCGGTTTTTCAATTTGCAACCATTCGTTGAGTGCCGATTTTACCGATTTTGAACCTTTCATTTTGCAAATTACCAAAGAAACATTGAAAAACGGATTGCCTCATGGCACATGCCTGAATGTAAATGCTCCGGTAGGTGAGATTGCAGGAGTGAAAGTTGCGCGGCAATGCGATGGACGCTGGACGAAAGAATTTGCACGGCGTGCCGATCCTCAGGGAAGGGCTTATTTCTGGCTGACAGGTTATTTCGAAAATCACGAACCAGATGCGCAGGATACCGACGAATGGGCGTTGGCAAACGGTTTTATTTCAATAGTTCCGACAAAAATTGACCTGACGGCTTATAATGCAATTGAAATTGTTCGCGGTTGGGATATTTAATTTAAAGTGTAAATGGAAAAGTTTAATCGGTTTTTGTACGGATTTATTCCTGGTTTAATTTTGCCTGCATTGTTTATGTGGGCATATCTCAATCAGTTTTATCCGGGCGATTTGACTTTTTTTGAAGCGATAAAAGAACTTTTTCCAAGTCCGTTGCTTGGGAAATTGCTGATGCTTTCGTCGATGCCCAATATGGTGTTCGTTTTTGTTTTTTACAAATCCGATAGTTTTAAACTGGCTTCGGGAGCAATGGTGAGCGGACTTGTTTATTTTATTGCCAGCGTATTTATGCTTTAATCCATAACTTTCTTACTTTACAAACTTTCAAACTTTACGAACTTTATAAACTCTCTGACTTTACAAACTCAACAATCTGTTTATGCGATATTTTATCATTGCCGGCGAGGCTTCCGGCGATTTGCATGCTTCTAACCTGATGCGGGAACTCAAAAAACAGGATTCGGCAGCCGAATTTTGTTTTCTGGGAGGCGACCTTATGGCTGCTCAGGGTGGAAAAATGGTGAAGAATTATCGCGAAATGGCTTTTATGGGTTTTGTGGCGGTGGCGATGAATGCCCGTACGGTGTTGAAGAATATAGCCGATTGCAAAAACGCGATTGCTGAATTTAAACCCGATGTGGTTATTTTGGTCGATTATCCGAGTTTTAATTTGCGGATTGCCCGCTATGTGAAAGAGAATTTCAAAACGCCTGTTTACTATTATATCTCACCTAAAATATGGGCGTGGAAAGAATACCGCATAAAAGATATCAGGAAATACGTGGATAAAATGTTTACCATTTTTCCGTTCGAAACTTCTTTTTACGCGAAACACAATTATCCTGTGGAATATGTGGGCAACCCAACTGTGGATTCAGTTGAAAGCAGGGACAATTGTAAGCAAACTTTTCAGGAATTTTGTTCGATTAATGAGCTTTCAGATAAACCGATTATTGCCCTCTTGGCAGGTAGTCGCAAGCAGGAAATTTCTGCTTGTTTACCCCGAATGCTAAAAGCTGCCGGAAATTTTCCTGATTTTCAGGTGGTAGTGGCGGGTGCTCCGGGTATTGAATTGGATTATTATCGTGCGGTGCTGAAAGATGACAAAGTTCAGATTGTATTCGGACAGACGTATGAATTGTTGCAATATTCGCAAGCCGCTATCGTAAATTCCGGCACTGCAACGCTCGAAACTGCGCTTATCGGCACTCCGCAGGTAGTGGTTTATCATCAATCGTTGGGACGTTTGGCTTATTGGATGAAAGACCTGATTATTAAGGTGAAATATATTTCGCTGGTCAATCTGATTGCCGAAAATGAGGTGGTGAAAGAGCTTATTGCCCACCTTTTCACGGTTGAAAATATGACTGCTGAACTACGAAAAATACTTTACGACAGCACTTACAGGCAGAAAATGTTGCAAGGATATTCCACTATTAAAACCGCACTGGGCGAAAAAGGAACAGCCGAAAGAGCCGCTGCAAAAATTGTATCTTATTTGCAAAAATAAGTTGATTCTTTTTTTAGTAACATAAGTTGTGTAAGACGTTTGAGTGTTTCAAAATTTATTCTAAAATTCGGTTACATTTTAAATGCAATTCTGTATAATAATTCGTAGTTGGTTGGGGTTAAGATTGCTGTTGTTTTAATGGAAAATTCTTAGAGTTTGCTGGAAGTGCTTGTGAATCACTGTATAATAAATGACCTAAAATAAGAATATAACAATTTTTATAAGAAAGAGTCGTTGTTTATTGTATCTGCTTTAGAATATATATATACATTTGTAAGCATTCACAAAAATGCTGTATAAAGCAACTTGCATATTTCTATAACTCAAATCTAAAACAATTACTATAAAAAATTTAATTAGATGTTCTGTAACTTGTTGATATCTAATAAAATTGTTTTGTGAATTAGAAGTGATATTTTAAATGACTAAAAAAATAACAGTATGAAAAAATGGTTCTTTTTTATTACACTGCTTTTTATAATTGGAGTTTTGTCTGCTCAGAAAATAACTCCCGATGTGGAAAAACGAGCGGAAGATTTAGTGAAAAAAATGACTATTGAAGAGAAAATAGACTATATCGGTGGATATAAATCTTTTTTTATCAGAGCAATCCCTCGTTTGGGAATTCCGGAGATACGTATGGCAGATGGACCTCAGGGTGTAAGGAATAATACGATGAGTACGCTTTATCCTTGTGGCATTGCTACGACATCGACCTGGAACAGAAAACTTATGTACGACGTGGGAGAAGGTATTGGACTGGATTGTCGTGCACGTGGTGTACACGTAATTCTTGCACCGGGCGTGAATATTTATCGTTCTCCGCTTTGTGGTCGTAACTTCGAGTATTTTGGTGAAGATCCGTATTTAGCAAGCGAAACGGCAGTTCAATATATCAGGGGAGTTCAAGATCAGCATGTGATGGCTACGGTGAAACATTTTGCTGTCAATAATCAGGAATTCGATCGTCATCATACCAGTTCCGATGTGGATGTTCGTACGCTTCACGAAGTGTATTTGCCAACTTTTAAAAAAGCTGTTCAGGAAGCCAATGTGGGTGCGGTCATGGATAGTTACAATCTTATCAACAGCGTTCACGCTTCCGAGAATAAATACCTGAATGTCGATGTGCTGAGAAATATGTGGGGCTTTAAAGGAATTCTTATGTCCGACTGGGTTTCGGTTTATTCAGCAGTTGGTGCGGCTAATGGAGGATTGGATATAGAAATGCCCGCCGGAAATAAGATGAACTATAAAAATCTGATTGGTGCGATCAATAACGGAATTGTTCTTGAAAAAACAATCGACGAAAAAGTGCGTCATATTCTTCAATCATTAATCGCTTTTGGATTTTTTGATCGTCCACAGTTGGATAAATCGATTCCGGAACACAATCCATACACTGAAAATATAGCATTGGAAATAGCGAAAGAAGCAGTTGTGTTGCTTAAAAATGAAGACAATGTGTTGCCGTTAAAAGGAAAAACGCTCGTTATGGGACCAAATGCCAACGAATCTCCAACAGGAGGTGGAAGTGGACTTGTAAATCCCTACAAAAGTGTTTCGCTGTATAACGGAATGATGGCTGTGGCTAAAAAAAATCAGTTAGACTATATCGTGGAACCGAATTTATCGGCTGACCTAACAAAGTTCGGAGAATTTTATGTCGAGAAAGGTTCTGCTCAAAAAGGTTTTAAAGGACAATATTTTGTAAACAAAACTTTGTCGGGCAGCCCTGAATTTGAAAGAATTGATACCACGATCAATTTTACGTGGTTCGAAGGTGGTCCTAAAGCTGGATTCCCTGTCGATAATTTTTCGGTACGCTGGATCGGAGTTTTCCGACCAAAAGCCAGCGGGAAGTACAAAATTCGCTTAACATGCGACGATGGATACAGAATGTTTTTCGATGGAAAAGAAATCATATCTTTATGGAATGATCATGGAATGGAATACAGAGATGTTGTGATTTCGGTCGAAGCAAAGAAAGAATATCCTGTTGTTATTGAATATTACGAATCGGGTAGCGATGCAGGTGCCGTACTTTCTTATTCGAAATTCAACGACGAAAATTTGAATGCAAAGCTCAAAGGACTGAAAAACATAGTGGTAAATGTGGGATTTAATGCCAATATTGAAGGAGAAGGATCTGATAGGAAGTACGAATTGCCACAGGAACAACTCGATTTGATCGATCAGCTTTCAAAAACGGGTAAAAATGTTATCGTTGTTTTGAATGCGGGTGGAAGTGTGGAAATGGAATCGTGGAAAGACAAAGTGAAAGCTATCGTCATGGCTTGGTATCCAGGGCAAATGGGTGGTCAGGCACTTGCTGAGATTCTGACCGGAAAAATTTCTCCAAGTGGCAAATTGCCAATTTCTATCGAAAAGAAGCTTGAAAATAATCCGACTAATGATTTCTATTATCCGACAGATCCGACAGCTGTGCACAAGCGAGTACAATATGGCGAAGGAATTTTTGGTGGTTACAAAGGTTATGATCGGTCAGGCGTAGAGCCATTATTCCCGTTTGGTTTCGGGCTTTCGTATTCAACATTCGATTATTCGAATCTGAAACTCGAAAAACAAGGTGGAAATAAAGTGAAAGTGTCGTTTACTATAAAAAATACCGGAAAAGTGGAAGCTGCCGAAATTGCACAAGTCTATGTTGGCGACATGGAAGCTTCGGTGGTACGACCTAAAAAAGAACTGAAAGGCTTTGAAAAGGTACAATTGAAAAAAGGAGAATCGAAAGAAATCAGCGTTTTGCTGGACGATGAAGCTTTCTCATTCTTCGATGTAAATACGAACAAATTTATTGTTGAACCCGGTGAGTTCAGCATTCTGGTTGGTTCGTCTTCGAAAGATATTCGCTTAAGTGATAAAGTGTCACTTTAAGAAAATATTTGCTCAGCATGTTTAGATTAGAAACTTAAAAATGTTATTGCCATGAAAAAGTTCTCGATTAAATTTTGGATTGAAAAAGTGCAATCAATGGCATTGAGGTTCCCGTTTACACTTTTTTTTGTTCTGGGTTTAGCGTTCTTGTTTTTTCTGAAAATCAACAGTAAAAATATAGAAATTCAACCTCATACGTGGGTTTTCTTTTCTTTTGGTATTGCTGTAAGCATAGCGATAACCCTGCTTTCTGAGGAACTGAGTAAGAAAACATATAAAATTGCACCTAACACGGGAGGCATTTTGCTTCTGATGTTATATTGCTATTTTCTCCCTGAAAAATTTGAAGCCGTCGATTTCTTTCAATCGATTGCTTTGTGTCTGTCCTTTATTCTGACTGCATTTATAGCTTCTTTTTTTAGAAAAAATAGTGATATTCCCTTTTGGGAGTTTTCAAAAAACGTTGTAATACAAATAATTACTTCATTTATTTTCTCCGGCGTATTTATGATAGGTTTAAGCCTGGCAGTACTTTCGCTGAAGGAATTGTTCAATATTGATATTCAACAAAAGGTATACTCAAATCTGGCCGTGGTGTGTTTTGGCATTTTCGGGCCGGTATATTTTCTGAGCAATGTTCCGGATGTGGCTGAGAAGCAAAAGCAGGAATTTAAATTCGACAAATTTCTAAAAATTCTCGGGTTGTATATCCTGTTTCCGATTCTGGCACTATATACGCTGATTCTGTATGTTTATCTGGCTCAGATTATGGTGAAGTGGGAGTTGCCTAACGGCTGGCTGGCAACACTTGTCTCTGTTCTGGGGTTGGGCGGGTTTGTTACCATGTTTATTTTATATCCGTTGCGTCACGATGATTCCAATAAATGGCTTGGGTGGTTTTACCGGTTTTTCCCTCTGATTCTTCTTCCTTTGCTGGTGTTGATGTTTATCGGGATATACCGGCGTTTTTCTGATTACGGCATAACAATCAACCGTTTTTATGTCCTTACATTGAATGTTTGGCTTGTTTGCATAAGCATTTATTTGTTCCTGAGCAAGTCGAAACACCTGAAATGGGTTGTGATAAGTTTTGCAACTATTTTGTTCTTTTCGTCTATTGGCCCGTGGAGTGCTTATAAAACAACGAAAAATGTATTGACAAATGAACTGAAAAGCTCATTTGAAAAAACCGAATGGCTTAAAGATGGAAAAATAGTTCTTAAGTCAGGTTTGGATTTAAAAATTGATTCTGTATCGGAAAGAAAAATGGCTGAGACAATTCGATACATGGTTGATAATTATGGAAATAAATCGATACAGCAATTTTTCTCAACGCCTTTAGATAAAAA
The DNA here is from genome assembly GCA_003250325.1 of Paludibacter sp. Classification (GTDB taxonomy): domain Bacteria; phylum Bacteroidota; class Bacteroidia; order Bacteroidales; family Paludibacteraceae; genus Paludibacter. The sequence goes on along the minus strand of QKGU01000207.1, from coordinate 12,917 downwards.
GCTGGCGGGTGACATTTTGAAAGATTTGAATCTGAAAGATGAGTATCGGCCTGAACAGGAATATTTTTCGGCGTATTTGCCTACCGGTTTTTTGTTGGATATAAAAGACTACGATTATATGCTGGATATCAGTATGGAGAAAAATAAAAGTACGATTTATAAAGATGAAAAATTAAGCCTGACTTTTGGAAACAATGAGATAATCTTGAAATTCAATGATACTAAAGACAAAAGTATTGTAATTCCACTTGCCGGAAAATTGACTGAATTACAATCTCTGGGAAACAAAAATAAAGAACTTAATAAAGACGAAATGAGTGTCGACGGAGAAAATTACAAACTTGTAATTTATAATATCTCAGCACAAAAGAACAGGCAGGATTCTGTTTATAAAATAAATGATTTCAATGCTCATTTGTATTATAAAAAGCCGTAAGAAGATTAACTTTGCAGAACTTTTTTAATAGAGGAGTAGAAACTAAAACAATAAAATATGATTCAGGTAAAAGACAAAGCGTTGGCGGAAGCTGCCGAAAAAGGGATGGATGAATTTCTGCAGGTTTTTATTGATGCATATCTGGCAGAAATAGGAGGGGAGCTAACGGCTGATAATATGTCGAAACTTAACGCTTCGCAACATACGTTGTTGGCGTGGCATTTTTTTACCACCGAAATGAGAGATGGCGGCTTTGTTCAGTTGATTCAGAATGGATACGGAGCTTATATTTTTATCAATCCGTTTGCAAAGGCCATTAAGCAGTTTGGTGCAGTGGAATTGTCGAAACTGATATACAAAGCGCGTGATATTTATGAACCTAATCGTAAGGAATTGGAACGCGAAACCACCGACGAAGAGTTTAATGCGCTTTATGTCGATTTTGAAGTGTTCGACGATCTGGAAGAAATTTATTTCGACATAGAAGAACATCAAACAGCACTGATTGCCGCGTATGTCGACGATCATATAGCCGAATTTGCAGAGATTGTTTAAATAAAAAACGTGCAATGAAATTCATTGCACGTTTTTTATTATTCTACTCTTCCGCTTCGTTCAACTTTTTGTTCAGTTTTGAGCGGATTTTTGGATATATCTTCGATAAACTCACGGCTTTTGTACACGTCGTAGGCCATATAAAGTGCTTGGCGGAACGATTCTTCCGAAGCTTGATTTTTTCCAGCCAAATCGTAAGCAGTTCCGTGTGCAGGTGAAGTGCGGATTACCGATAATCCTGCTGTAAAGTTCACGCCGCTTTCCATCGAAATAGCTTTAAATGGAATTAAGCCCTGATCGTGATACATGGCCAATATAGCATCGAATTTACTGAAATTTCCTGATCCAAAGAATCCGTCAGCAGGATAAGGTCCGGCACAAATAATACCGTTTTTCTCTGCTTCCTGCATAGCCGGAATAATCACGTTTTTTTCTTCGTTGCCAATAACTCCATCATCTCCGGCATGAGGATTTAGTCCCAGAATCGCAATTCGTGGACGAACGATGCTAAAATCTTTTTTGAGTGATTGATTCAGAACGGTTAGTTTTTCAAGAATAAGTTGTTGTGTCAGTTCTTTCGATACTTTATCAACCGGGATGTGACCGGTAACAACAGCAACACGCATAACATCATTCACCAACAACATTAAAGCCGGCGTTCCCTGACCAAATTTTTTCTCAAGATATTCGGTGTGCCCCGGGAAATGAAAATCGTTCGACTGGATATTTTTTTTGTTGATAGGTGCTGTTACCAAAGCATGTATCAATCCGTCTTTCAAATCTTCCGTTGCTTTTTCAAGGGCATCGAAAGATGCTTTTCCCGCTTCGGCAGTTGAACTTCCCAATTCCACTTTTATCTCATCGTTCACGCAATTGATAATATTCACGCGTTTTGGATTCACTTCATTTACAGAATTGATGCTGTTCAGATTCAATCCCTGAATATCAAGGTTCTTCCGGTGATATGCCGCTACTTTCGACGAACCATAAATGACAGGAATAAAAGTTTCAAGCATTTTTGGCTCTGCCAATGTTTTCAGAATAACTTCGTATCCTATTCCGTTTATGTCTCCGTGCGATATACCTATGATTATTTTATCAGATTCCATTCAAATTTCAAGTTTTTCAGTTTGTAACTTATTTCTTTTCTGCTCCTTTTTTGTCTGCCACAATCGAAACTTCTTTCAGGGAATTAATGTCCTGAGGCAGTTTTGCAGAATATATAATTGCTTCGAGCTGGCGAAGCGGATTACGTTTTTTTGCTCCCGGGGCAAATACAAATCCTTCTATCGTGATAACACGTTGATTGATTTCGTCCAGCATGGTATGGCTGAAAAACGGACCGCCCATTGAACCTCCATTCATCATTTTCCACAACCCGCGGATTTCTGCACAGTAACGGTCGTTTACCCAAACTTCGCTGAATATCGGTGGTTCGTATTTATATTCGGTTCCCATATACGAACCGTCGAATTCGCCGGGGATATTGGCTCTCATCACCGAATCACGTTTCGCAAGAAGGAAATCTTTGGTAAATGTGTTTTTATCGGTGTAAGGATAAGAGTAAATCACAATATCCTGACGAATGGTAGGACTGTCGTTCGTAACCCAGTAAAAGTCTTTTTTAGTTGTCGATTTGCTGATTCCCTGAACAATGTCCATCTGAATACCGAATAATTTTTCTATCTCTTTTTGTGTGTTTACATTGATATACTCTTTGTTGAACTCAATTTGACGATTGCGTTCGCTATCAAGGAAATAGTTCAGGATATTATTGCCGTATTTATTCATTGTTGCGGTAAAAACAGAATCGTTTGGTGCTACAACCTGTACTACAGCCTGCGGATGCGCCCAACGGTCGGTTGAATAAATCACTTTCGGCTGCGTGTATTTATCCGAAATGTCGGTTATCAAGATGTTACGCGTAGGTTTGAGCAGATCGGTAAAGTCAATCAGTTTACATCTCGATATGTTCATCATAGGTTCTGCTTGTGGCAGATTTGGAACATTCTGATCCAATAAAGCCACTATCGAGCGTCCGGCAGGAGCTTTCCAGTACTGATCGTTCATTACAACCAGAATTTCGTATTTTGTTCCGGTTACGGATGGTAAAGTTCTGGTACCATCGCCACAGGAAAACAGGAATAACACAGAAAAAAGAAAAACAACTAATTTTGTCTTCATGTCTTTTATGCTTTTTTGTTTATAGTGTTTTTAGATATTTTATTGAGCTGTAAAAAATGTAAGAACATTGTCAAGCAATTTTATTCTTTCCTTCTCGGATTGAATGGTCTCTATGGGAAATCCAAACGCACAAATCTTATACTTTCCCGAATAAGCAATGCCGGCACTCATGTTGTTTTCAGCATATCTACATATGGTAGAACACTTGCTGTCATTTGGTTCAATTGCGTCCGGCGATTCTACGTAATACGAAACGGTATTTGGTTTGTCGTAGAAAGTTATTTCCGAATTTTTGAAAACGATATAAGGCGAATCCACAATTCTGACTCTTCCTTCAATGCTTGCTTTTCGTGTACGGAATTTATATTTCAAAACGTCTTCCATAAATAGTTTATCCTGTTTAGTCGATGTCTTTCCTTCCACGGCATCCGACCCAATAAATGCTCCGCTGAGCAGCAGGTTGCCGCCATTGTTACAGTAGGTTTTTATTGCTTGTTGCAAAGCTAATGGAAAAGTTTTAAATTCCGGTGCTTTTTTAGCATTTCCTATGAATGTTTGTTTTTGTTTGCCAAGAATCAAATCGACGATTTTATATTGATTCATGTCTGTATCTCCGCTGGTAATTGCCTGCAAACTACAAGAAACAAACGAGTAACCAAGCGATTTTATTGCTTTTCCGTGCACGAACGGATAATTGAACGTATTTCCTGCAATCACTTTTGTTTCGTAGTTGGCGTAACTTGCTCCATAACCGGGTGCATCGTCATCCACCCAAGGTTTGTCGCGTTTAAACTCATATTGTTTTCCTACAAAACTAATGTCCGATAAATAAGGAACTCCGGGATCTTCGTCGTTCAGGAATCCGGCGTATGTGCTGTCGATGGTGAAATTTGCCGGAGCGGAAATCCGATCGAAGCCGTTTACAATCAAAACTTCACCACGTTCATTTGGTGCTCTGTATGCCGACATGATTTCAGAATCGAAACTTTCGCCACCTTTGTTGACGGCAGTAACCTTATAACTGTAAATTTTTCCGGTTTGGATATTCTGACTGAAACGGTTGGTGTTTACAATCGTCCCATTGTCAAAATCTCCGTCGTCTATTTTCGTGTAAACCACATATTTCTCAGGAGTAGCTGTAGCTTCCAGACTGTCTGTTGTTGATATCCAGTGAAGCTCCACTTTCAGTTTGTCAGTAAAGCGACAGCTAAGTTGTTTTACGGGAAGAGGCTGCACAATATAATCTGTGCCGTTTGTATAGCTAAGATATTTCAGAGCACCTTTATAAATTGCCCGGCAAACGGAGAATTTGAATCGAGGATCGAGCCCGTAGCGCATATCGGCAAAGTTCTGGTGAGAGAGCAATTCCAAAAGCATAGTAGGAACTTCAGGGACACGCGATTCGCTGTACGACTTATCCCATAAATTGCGTCGTGTCCATTCGGGAGCGTATTGCTTTTGTATATCGTTTACAATCTGAGATTGTATTATATCTGTCAGGTCGCGGGCTGCCCAACGGGAAATGCCATTGTTGTAAACCAATTTTTTATCCGAATTAGGTACGCTGCAAATTCCCAATGTCCCAATGATCGAATCGTTTTTAGTTGTTCCGGCGTCGGAATGAAAGGCAAACGCCATATCGACCGGAACTCCCAAACCTTTTAATGTTGGAGCAGCGGCTGAACCTCCGGCTAAATAATTTACCCAAAAACCACGTGACTGAAAATCGTCGGTATAATCGTTGGTTGCTTTATTTTTGCTGTAAATACTATCCGGAATTCCGGCCCATTGCAACCAATATCTTGCTCCTTCAGTAAACCGTGGATATTTGCTGGTTTCCGGTTCGAAGATGCAAGCCTGATTTTTAACCGTTGAATCGATCGGCATTTTCTGTGGCAAAATGCCGGCCTCAATAGGACAACGGGCAATGTTTCCCATTCCACCTCCAATTTTCACAGCATCGGCAGTAACTATTTTGTCATCTACTGAACTTAGATTTGTAAGTACCACCTTATTCTGTGGAGTTCTTCCTTTCTCAAAATCAAAATGTCCGAGATATAGCCAGGTGCCACCATTCATTGTTTGGTTCACCGAAAAAGTGGTTTTAATTCCTTTGTGGTAAATGGTGTAATGTGCATCGTTTGTGCTGTTGGCAACCGTTTTGTAAGATACACATACAGCGTATCGTCCCGATTCGGGAAAATCAGGAATCCACTCGGCAATACTGGACTCATCTTTATCCGTTATCGTTTTGTTTTTTCGGTAAGTGCCATAGCTAAAAGGATTTTCGCCCTGAAGGTAAAACTTTTTTGTGTTTGCAAACCCACAACTATCACCTTGTTTCCATGGATTTCTGTCGTTGTGTTCCCGATATTTTGATGTGGTGTTTTTTGTATCGTTGTCCACAATTATTTCAATTGTTTGCGTATCTCTTTCGCGAGGTAAAAGAACGTTGGCACCTGCTTTCTCGAGCATTGGTACAAGAAACGGAAGTACATACGATTGAGTATACAAATCTTCCACCGTTTGGAAAATACGGGCGCGTTGCCACTCCCAACGTGCTAACTTCTGATCGTAATACCAACCGTGACTTTGCCAGAGAGCAATATGTCGATTCTGAAGCCCGGAAGTAATATCGAATATACGGGATATATTTGTGACGAGAGGTGGAGTTTTTGGCGAAATTTTAAATTTTCTGGATTCGTCAGGATTCTCAGCTCTGTAGAAGTTGGGAATTAATTCATCTATGCTCTGATTGTCAGTTTCGCAACTAATGCTGTATCCGTTGTATTTTGTTGGAAGAATTTTGCGAATCGCGTTGTAAATACGTCGAACATTTTCCGGGCGAAACGGAATATAACTTAAACGCTCGTTGGCTTTTACAAGAATTTTTCCAGTTTTGTTGTTGATGTTTAGGGCTGCTACACTTACTTTTCCTACAAACGAATAAGCATTAGCGATGGAGGTTAGGGAGTCGGAAATCTGACTTTCCAGACTTTTCTGTCCAAATGCTGATTGGCCGGCAGATAAAGTAAACGATAAGATAACAACTATAATAAATCGGAAATGCTTCATGCAGATAAAACGTATAACAGGTTAATTCGGTTGATTTTTTTCTGAGGACGATAACATTCCACAAGCGGCAAAAATATCTTCACCGCGCGAACGGCGGATAGTGGTGGTGATACCGTTGTTCGACAGATAATCTCTGAAAAATATCATTTTCTCATCGGTCGCGCATTTTAAATCGATTTCAGGAATGTTGTGGAAACGAATCAAATTAATCCGGCAGTCGATTCCTTTCAGAATTTTGACAAGTTCCACAGCATGACGTATGGTATCGTTGATGCCATCGAACATAATATATTCGAATGAAACACGCCTTTGCTTGCTAAAATCGTGTTTTTTGAGTTCGTCCAGCACTTTTGCTATCGGATATGTTTTCTCAATCGGCATTAGCGACAACCTTTCCTGCGAAAAAGGAGAATGCAGACTTATTGCCAAATGACAGTTAGATTTTTCGAGAAATACTTTCATCCCCGGAATAAGCCCGATGGTCGAAACCGTAATTCTTCTCGGACTCCAGGCGTAGCCATAATCGGAAGTAAGAATATCCAAAGAGCGGAGCAGGGGCAGCGTATTGTCAAACGGTTCGCCCATGCCCATAAATACTATGTTTGTCAGCTTTTCTGCATCAGGAATCGACATAATCTGATTCAGAATTTCAGTGGAAGTAAGCTGCGCACTGAAACCTTGTTTGCCAGTCATGCAAAATACACAACCCATTTTACAACCGACCTGCGACGAAACGCATAAAGTAGCCCTATCTTCTTCAGGTATGTAAACAGTTTCGATGCTGTGTCCTTCGGCAGTGGTAAACAGAAATTTTTTTGTTCCATCCGACGATTCTACTGTTTTGGTGGGGAGTGTCCTCCCAATTTCGTATTTATCAGATAACGCCAGTCTGTTCTTAGCAGAAATGTTCGTCATTTCATCAATGGAGAAGGCTCTTTTTTTATATATCCAGTCGGCAAGTTGCTTTGCCGTAAAAGCAGGCATTCCCAGTTCGGAAACAATTGTTTTTAGTTCGTCTAATGTTTTGCCTGTGAGTGGTATTTTATTCATGTTCTGTTGAGCGGAATTATTTGAAAAGAAAGGAGATACAAATTTCAGAAGTTGTGTTTTGTATTTGTGCAAAGTTACACAATCTAAACTAAAAAAGAAAACGGAATGAAAATTATCATTCCGTTTTCCAATATCTATATTTTTACTTTCAGAATCAATAGAAATTCATACGGTTATCAACGATTTCAGCTTTGTCCTTCATATCCTCTACAATAGCGTAAGGCAATGAGTAGCTCATTCTGCTGTTAAGCTGCATTATTTCCATTTTAGCATCGTATGGCTGAGGATTTTCCTGTTTGTTTGAAGTTCTAACAACATAAACTCCGGCATTTCCTTTGATAGGAGCAGAAACTTTGTTCAACTCAAGAGCAACTGATTTTCCGATCACAGCAGGTTCGAAACCAGCAGCACCAAACTGATAAGCTCCAAAGTTTACTCCGTTAGCAACTTTTACTGAATCGTTCATAGAAGCCGCAAGGCTTTCCAACGAAGGAGTTTTGCTAAGTTTTTCATTCATGTTTTTGATAATCAATTCAGCTTTTTTGTCGCGAATGATTTCAGCTTTCAACTGGTCAGATACTTTTTCAATCGAACGGTATCCTTTTTCGTTGATTTCTGTTGTTGTAGCTACTACGAACTCAGTTCCGCAGTCGAATACATCAGAAACGTCTCCTTTGTCGTTAGTGAAGGCCCAACGTACAATTTGACGAGATTGTGGAATGTCAGCAACTTTATCGGCAGTTTTCAAAATGTCGCTAGCCGGACGAACGATATATCCTTTTTCTTTTGCTTTGCTGTCGAATTTGTCAGCAGTTAACTCAGCTGCAAATTGTTTAGCATCGTTGTATATTTTGCTGTAAGTTTTGCTGCTTGGAACTACTTTTCTTTCCAAAATAGCCAATTTTACTTTTCTTCGTGCAGGTGTTTTGTCGGTAAGCTGCATGATCTGAACACCCTGAGCATTTTTGATTGTAAATACATCGTTTACTTTTTTGCTCAACGCAGTAGCCATTAGCTCTTTGTCCAATCCCTGAACATCTGATTGTAACCAACCGATTTCACCACCATTAGCAGCAGTTTGTTGAACAGCAGAGTATTTTTTTGCCAATTCTGCAAAATTAGCTCCGGCATTGATTGCCTTTACAAGGCTGTCAGCTTTAGCTTCATCTTTTGGAAGAAGCAAAATGTGGCGCAATTTCACTGAATCTGATTCCATAATACCCGATTCCATGATACGAGTCATGGTGTAAGTGTTATTTTCGAATACAGGCCCCATGATGTCGCCTGCTTTACCTCCGAAAGCAAAAGCTTTAAGGTTGAATGGAACTGTTTTTTCAGAATAATTTTTACCATCGTACATAACGTCAGAGTTCGAGTTAACCAATCCAACAACATCGTCGGTCGTTTTGAATTCGTCGCTAAGTTTGTTCATCCATGTTTCTGCTTCTTTGAAATCTTCAGGCAATGGTTTGATGTCAAATACCACATAATTCATACTGCAATTTTCATCTTGTTTAAATTGCTCTTTTTCTTTGTTGTAACGATCTTTGATGTCACTATTGCTAACGGTAACCAAAGAATCCGGCATTGTAAAGTAAGGTTGAACAACGTAGGCAACATCAACGCTGGTCTTTCTGCTGTCATAACTCATTTTTGCATCCAGACTATTTGCGGTGATAGCTTTAGCAATTAAAGTGTTGTATTTTTCCTGTAGAATGCTTGTTTTTACAGTTTTTTCCCAAAACATCCAGTAGCTTTTTGCTTTAGCAATTTGTTGTTTCATTTCATCGTTAGCAGGAGTTTCTTCCAGACTATTCAGAAACTGAACCAACATGGTGTGGCTAAATTGACCATCCTGACCAGCAAAAGCACGACGTTGGGTAATCAGTGGGTGGATATTTTTTCCTATCAAACGATCTGAAAGCTCATCGGCACTTACTGAAAGTCCGATTTTCTTTGCTTCTGCGTTCAATATTTTTTCGTTCACCATGGTTTCCCAAACCGAAGAACGTAGTTGAGACATAATATCTTCACCTAAATCGGATTTGCCCGTTTCGATTTTGTAAACTTCAGTCATTTGATCGATAGCAGCCTGATAATCCTTGATGTTGATATCTTCACCGGCAATCTCTGCAACTATTTCACGCGACTGATTAAAGTAGGATGATCCTGAATTCAGGAAATCGCCCACAATAAAGGCTAATAGCGCAAGTCCCACTACTGCTACAAGCAAAACTCCTTTACTTCTGATTTTTTCTAATGTTGCCATTTTTTGATATTAAAATTTTGTATGTTTTTTGTTTAATTTTTTGTGAAATTTGAGGGCACGAATATACAAAAAAAAAGCGTACCCTTAATCAATTTGCACGAAATTTCAATTTTTTGTCAGTTCTGGATATTTTTGTTTGACGATTTTGTCAATATAGTTTTTCCTAAATCAAGGATATAAGACTTTCAGTTATTTTTTTTTTACTTCGATTTGGCAAATTTTACCAGCTCAATTCTGTTGTTCGTCACTTTAATACATTTCACGGTAAACTGTTCAATGCGAATAATTTCGTTTACTTTCGGGAAATGCTGGTGATTATGCAGGATAAATCCGGCAATGGTTTCGTATGCATCTGATTCCGGTATTTCTAAATTGAACTTATTGTTGGCCGCTTTTACCTCCAGTCTGCCGGAAAAAAGGAACTCATTTTCGGCTGTTTGCTGAGCAATATAATCACGATTGTCGTGTTCATCCTCTATCTCTCCGAAAATTTCTTCCATAATATCTTCTAATGTGACAATTCCCGCCGTTCCTCCGAATTCGTCCACAACTACGGCGATACTTTTTTTCTGAAGCATAAATATCTTCATTAGTTTTTGTGCTGCCATATTTTCGGGAACAATCGGAATCTGATTGATTTGCTTTTTCCAGTCGGCCTGATGCTCGAACATTTCGGATGAATGGATATAGCCTATAATATTGTCGATATCATTTTTATAAATAGGAATCTTGGAAAGTCCGGTCTCGATAAATGTTTGCTTCAGGATTTCAACAGTCGTGTTGTAGTCGAGAGCAATAATTTCGGTACGTGGAACATAACAATCGCGAAGTTTTACTTTTGAAAAATCGAGAGCATTCTGGAAAATCTTTACTTCGTTATCCAGCTCTTTCTCGCTTTCAGGATTTTCGAAGCTTTCCTGAAGAAGGTAGTTGAGGTCGATACGCGAAAAAACATTATCCTGTGTTTTGTCGCTTATTTTCACTTTGAAAGATTTAAGAATCCATATCGAAATCCACGTGCTGAAGCGAGAGACAGGATATAACGCAACATAAAAAATCAACAATAACCAGGAAAAAATGCGCAGCCATAAATTAGGGTTTATCCTGAAAATGGTCTTAGGAAGAAATTCTCCTGTGATCAAAACGATAGTGGTTGCAATTATTGTTTGAACAAATGTGATAAGAAATTGGTTTTGTAAAGGGCTAAGAAATGGCGTAAGTACATTGGCCATGAGTAATCCGTAAATAACCAGGCTCACGTTGTTTCCAACCAGCATGGTGGAGATGTATTGCTGTGGATTACGATAGAAAATGGAAAGGATAGAAGAAGTAAGACTTCTCTGTTTTTTGTCAAGCTCGAACCGGAGTTTGTTTGACGACACAAAAGCAATCTCCATTCCGGAAAAGAATGCAGAAAAGAGCAAAGTCAGAAGAATAAAGCTAAAATTATCCAAGTAGTTAACGGTTAATTGATTGCAAAGATACAATATTTTGGATTGTAATAAACATTTATTTTTAAAAAATGAATGTTAGAAACTATCAAAAAGCCTATTTTGGGTTCGGATGAGTGCTTTTGTTTATTGCGAAATTGTTATATGATTTTTTCTGCATTGAATATATGTGTTTGAAAATTAGAAAATTGAGAAATAAATTTTAAAATAAATGGATTTTATCGGGTTGCAGATTTGTGGTTTTGAAAAAAAGCCGTATCTTTGCAACCGCTTTTGAAAAACCGATCTAGTAGCTCAGCAGGTAGAGCACATCCCTTTTAAGGATGGGGTCCTGGGTTCGAGCCCCAGCTGGATCACTTGTTATTGAGAAAGCAGCATGCAAAGTTTGATGATCTAGTAGCTCAGCAGGTAGAGCACATCCCTTTTAAGGATGGGGTCCTGGGTTCGAGCCCCAGCTGGATCACAAAAAAAGCCTGTGAAATAAATTTTTCACAGGCTTTTTTTTATGTTGAAGCGTTAAGAAGTACTATTTCAACCCCATTTTTTTCTGAATTTCTTTAGGTATGGCATCTTTATGAACCAATATATCGATGGTTTTATATTGAACGAACGACTCGCTGGCATACCATATTCCTTTGTATTTCGTGTCGGTTCCCCATGAGTTTTTTACCAGATAGTATTTGGTTCCGTTTTGATCTTTAGCGGTTCCAAAAATTAGCATCCCGTGGTCGTCGGTAGTTTCCTGACGATCGAAACCTTCCTGACGCGACTCCTGAGTTACTTCCTTTTCCTGCTGAGGTGAATTTGCTTTATATATTTTATCTTCCATTTCTTTTTGAGAAATGTTCAACCATCTGGCCTGATCGCTGCCGGTAAGATTTTCTTTTTTCACTTCCGGATTTACGGCAATGCCGTTGCGTGTAAATCCTTTTTCACTTACGTCCGAAGCCCAGGCAACGCAATATCCTTTGTCGATTGCATTATCAATCACCTGCATCATTTCGTTTAATGGTAAGTTGTATGATTCATCGTTTCTCCAGTTGTCCGGAACTTCGATCGCAAATTTGGTGTAGAATGGATGGTGAGCAAACGAAGTAATGGAGATATAATCCTCAAGATTCAAACCTAATGATTTTGCGTAACTCATAGGAGTGTATTTTTTACCGTTCACTGTGAATTCTGTTGGGAGTTTTCCAAGATATGCATCTAGAATGCCGTCAAAACCGGTTTTCCATGCTGTAGAAATCCTTTTGTTCGGATTTTTTACGATTACTTTCACATAGGCATCGGTCAATGCATCCAATTCGCCATGTTTATGTTTTTCTTCGCCATAGTTCAATCCGGTCATGATTGAATCGGGAACGATACCGTAATTTTTAAGCACGTAAGTTACGTCGTAAAAAGCACCACCACCGCCAAAGTTTGCGTTCCCGTACATGCGTACATATTTGTCGGCTTTGTCGGAGTAAGAGTGATGCACCACAAACATTTCAGATAGATCAACTTCCGGTTTTCCCATGCGCAATAATTCAGCTTCGAAGAAGCCTATTCCGGAGAAGCTCCAACAGGTACCCGAACTTGCCTGATTTTTTACCGGTGTAATTTTGTTTTGTTTTACGATTGTAAATTGAAAAGAGTCGACAGCAGTTGTGTCTTTTTGAGCGAAAAGAACTCCTGACATCAACAGGAGCGATAAGAATAATAATTGTTTTTTCATTTTAGGGATTTGCGATTTTTAATCGCAATAAATTTTTATAATGATTATCCGCAAAGTGTCCTATTGTAAATTTTCGATTTAAAATCTGGAGTATAAGAAACGGCAGTAATAAGCAGTCTGTCGAATATTTTTTCTCCAAAATATCTTCTGTTGAATTTATAGCAGAACTCATTGAGATAA
>QKGU01000276.1 GCA_003250325.1 Paludibacter sp. | reverse complement strand
GATGTATGATTTTTTTAATCCTATCGTCAGCTAAAATAGCAAGAAAAGCCAATATGTCAATGAACGATATTTAAACTTTCCCAAAATTTAAACCTTTAGGAAAGGTAGGAATTTAAAACATTTCCAATTGCCGGGGGCCTTCGGGCAAGGGGTCGGCTTTCTTTCCCCAATAATTGGTAATATTTCCGTATTGTTTATCGGTAACTGAGAGGATGCTCACTTGCCCCTTTTCCGGAATAAAGCTTTTTACCCGTTTTACATGTACATCGGCACTTTCCTTACTGGCACAGTGACGGATATACACCGAAAATTGCATCATGGAGAACCCGTCTCTCATCAAATCTTTACGAAAACGAGTGGCCTGTCGTCTCTCCCTTTTCGTTGTTACCGGCAGGTCAAAAAAGACAAATAACCACATAATATGATAGGCATTTAATCGGGTTTGTTCCATCGTATTTTCTTTTAGACAGTCAAGGTTTTGAAAACCTTCAATGCCTAATTAAATTCCGGGTAAACAATTTTTCGGCTTTCGCCACTAAAGCAACGGCTCAATGAAGCTGTTGTTTGAGAGAGGGCTACCATCAACGGGCGTTTATTTCCTTCAATCCATACATCGCCGGCCATCAGTCCCAACATTTCGGTTTTCATCTCCTTGTTCAGGGAAAATTCGTCGGGGTATTCGCCATAAACCCTTAATGCCAGCTGATCAACAAACGGGCGGTAGGGTTCCATAATATCATCGGCCAGGCAAAAAGCATTGTACTTATTGTGATGATGGATCCCCAAGGTTGGCAATAAACCCGATCCGGACAAAGCACGTGCTACGGCCGAACGCAATAAGATATACCCATAATTCAGCAAATGATTAGGTGGGCCGCCATTCCGGTCACGTAAAAATCCGCTGCCCACCAACCGTCCCCAATAAATCCGGGCTGCAAGCCCCTCCCTGTTTTCGGTGTCGCCACTCTTTACACTTTTAGCCCAAGCTCTCAATTCATGCGCCTTAAGTCCCTGTTTCTCGAGATGAGCTGCCTGGTTGCTGATTTTAGCCTCGATGGTTTGCTTCCATAAATTCTTCTTCAATGGTTCGGATGCGCTTATTTGTGCCCGAAACAGTTCATTTTGCAAACTATGGCTCTCCAGGTTCAGCAACATCGAGGAGGGCATGTGCTGACTGTCGCAAAACACCACCCCCACATTATTGGCATTTAATTGCTCCAAAACCTTCATGGTAATGGTAATTTGCGGATGCTCCAGAACAAGGAAGCCCAGATCTTCGATTGGGACAGTTTTGGTCACCAAATCGTCTTTCGACTGGATAACCAATTGGCAATTTTTTAAACTTAAGTGGTAGGGGTTCGAAAAAAATAAAGTTCGCTTTAGCATAGGTATGTTTTTTAGACATTGAAGGCTTTAAAACCGTCAAGGCCTGGATGAACAAATGAAATCAAGATGAAACTTCTGATATCTGTCAATCGATTGTTTACTGTGATAACCTTTAAACCGATCGGCATCCCGAAACCATTCCAAAACATCTTTTCGTTTCAGCCGGGTTTGCTTTGGTGATAGAATTGTTAGGTACGAACTCCACGGGTAGTCCAGGTAATGCTCGCAATAGCCATGATGAATGGGGTTATGATGAATATAGTAAACCAAGTATTTCAGATGCGCTTCGGAGCGAATGCAGATACGCCGAAACGGATGTTCGAACAAGCTGCCGGTGCGATGGTATCGTTTATTATACGCTTTGGTGTAAGCGTTGAAAAGATTGGCAAATTGCTGGTTTACTCTATTTCTATTTAGATCTTGAAGGTTTTTAAAACCTTCAAGATTCAAAACCTCAGTTTCAGATTTTATCCTCACCAACAAATGAAAATGGTTTCCCATCAGCACCCAGGCATAGGTGTCGGCTACCGGAGTGATGTATTTATTGTACAGCCCCAGGAAATGCTCGTAATTGGTTGGCTCACGAAACAAGGCACAGCTGTTTATCCCACGATTATAGATGTGGTAAAACCGGCCGTATTTGAGTGGTTCTGTATTCATTTACTATATACCTAAAGATTTTTCAAGGTTTTGGAAACCTTGAAAATCTAAAAGTTTATTAAAACCTGCCTATTTCGACCTTGAGTTGCTTAACCAGCTTTTCCAGGTTTTTATCGCCCGAAACTTCGGCCTGCATCGGAAGAAAGAGAAACAGTTTACGCAAAGCATCTTCCAGCTGAGGACGAACCTTGTAAGCGGCATCCACTTCGTTGGCATTCGCTTTTTGCTCGTTAAAGTAGCGCAGCGAATCCTCAAAATCATTCCCCGCCTGCTTTAGCAATTCGAACCATACATTGGCATTCATTTCAACCAATTCGGTCGCGAATTTGGTTTCGAGTGTTTGGCTGACGTTTTGGATAATGGCAGTCTCCGACTCATAACTTTTGCTGTAAACCGAAGTGCCATATTTATCCAGCTCGGCCATTACCGCTTTGGCTTTCGTTGACATGGCCGTATCGGGGTGGCGCAGGTAATTCTTTACATGTGCGCGCAAGGCAATCCACATTTCGTCGCGGGCACTGTCTTTTTGCGCGATAACCCCGGCGCTCAAAACCGGTTTCTCCATAGCCGCCTGGTATTGCTGAAACACCTGATCGAACAGGTTGAAGTAAAGGTCGATGCCCATTTCCGGCGTTTTTGCAGCCAGGATCAGTTCGTGTGTTCTCTTACTTAGGGTGAACAAATCTTTGTTGTTCAGGGCTGAAAGCGAAATTTCAATCATTGTTTATCGATTTAAAAAATTAGTACTGAATATTTTGATGTTGTTAAAAAACGTCTTTTTAATGTCTGCCGAAGCTTGGCGAAGGCCCCTAAATTCTTTATGGGCTTCAATTTATCCCGGCGAAGCCGACAAACAGCTTTTCCGGTTCCTCCGGGTATCGGCGAGAGCTAATATTTTTTTTTTGAAACTCCCCTGCCCTCGCCCAACCCAACCAACTACTTTTTGGCCTTCGCCTGCCCCCAGGGAAGCCTGAAACGTAAATAGGCTAGCTTATTTTAATTAGATCGTCAAGGTTTTTAAAATCTTGACGATCTGGGATTAACTAAATCCGACTGATGTTTCCCAGGGGGTCGATAACAACCTTAATTGGATTATATTTTTGCCATGCACTAAAACTTTGGATGTAAATTTCTTCATCCTTGTTATTTAATGTAGAAGCCAAATGATGCCGGAATGTATAATATGAACCCGAGACCTTTTGCACCCGGTATAGATGCTTGCTCAACAATGCTGCATTAGAATTACGCAACTCCAGATCTTCGTCAACGCCCAATAAAAACATATCATTAATTTCAAGCGTTGTAATCATTCGTTTCCCATCTTCGGGAAGCATGTAAATCGGATTGTTTTGTCGTTGCCGTTCCACTACTTCAATAAACGAAACAACCTGCTCTTTCATGTTCCCGTCAAAATCCTCGTATATCAATATATGGTGGTTATTACCTGGATTAATATATTGAGAAGTTTCAACTATTTCTTGTTTTCTTGGCGAATACGACGTTAATTGCTTAAGTTGAAGTGCATTATTTAAGACCTTTTTTACCTTTACTTTTTTTATCGGCACCGGGTCTCGCCTATCACTCTCCTGGTATTTTCCCTGTCTTTTAGATCGTTTCCCTACATTCTCCAAAAAGAACTTTTCTTGCTGTAGAATATTTTCAACAGTATTATTAATTTCTTGCCTAAGCTTATTTATCCGCTTTAACTCAGCCTCGCGATCTTTGACTTTTGAGATTTTATGAATTTGTCTAACCCCTTCTTCAATCTCACATAAAACTGATTTTTCGCTTTCTGTTAATCTTTCCCTTATCTTTTTATAAATCGATTCTTTTATTGCTGAATCAATAATATCATCTAAATAAACCGCTTGACCTTTTGTTTTTGCAAATTTTAATTTTGGAATATGTACACGAGTAGTAAATTCTTTTGCTTCACAGTAGCCCTTTTTTCCATATAAAGTCATTTCATGGAGTTCTCCACGAACAGCATCTCCAATACTTCTATATGTCCTCCCATTTTTAGAAACTGTTTTGGAAATTTTGGTTAGCACCTTATTATTTTGTTTATGCGAGATAAACATGGAAGCAGCTGCATTTTTCACATCGTTACCAAAACCATCCCAAGGTTCAGGAAACTTTTCGGTATTGTCACTTCCTCTTTTTTCATTTTCTTCTTGTGCATGGTAAGTACTCAGGCGCTGTAAAAATCCTTGCTCTGTCAAGGCCACAGTTATAGCATCGATAGCATGATGGCGGTGATCATCGCGGTTCTTTTTCGGGTCATACTTTATCTCGCCGGTCATCTTATCAACCCAAACCACAGCCTCCGTCAGTCGTTGGCCCTTGGCAGGTACAGGTGCTTCATTTTCCATCGGATATAGTTCTTGACCGACCGATTCAATATCGAACAGACAATAGTAACGACCTTCCTGAACTTGGACATTTGTGCGGTAACCAGGATCCGGATCGGCTGCCATCCAGCCTGCTTTGTCAACAGTGGCATATGTCACCAATTGTCGTTCTTTGCTCTCGGGGATTGGATTTAAAGCCCGGGTATAATCAACCCGCTCAAAATCGAGTTCGAGTACTGCCCAATATTTCCCATCAGGCAAATTTGTTTCACATTGATAAATATGACAAGTAAACTGCCCGTTGTAAATTTGACCAAACAGGGCAACTTTCGAACCTGTCATTTTCAATTTACCTTTTCCTTCGGCAAGTTGAAATGTTTTATTTATGATACTGAAGTTAGCCCAGTAAGCACCGTCCTCTTTCCCTTCAGCTTTAATCCGCTTTCCAATTGTATCGTTATTGAAAAATTGTTTCTCAATCCGTCCCTTAAATACGATGCGATCCTCTGTGGTCATTGGTTTTTTGGCATAGACAGGTTGAAATGAGTGTGGCTCGGAAACGTTCACTATTGCCCAATACTCGCCGTCCTTCAGGTTGGGAACAGCCACTTTCAATTGCATATATTTTGAAGCAAAAGTCCCTTTATTCGTTTTGCCTGCTAATAGCAATTGCCCCGTCCCTGTTTTTGGCCGATCATTCGTTTTACGATAAAGGCTTAAAACCTGATTATTCTCGTCTGTCAGCACATAGTAGGCTAAACGTTCTTCTGCCCGTACATCTGCATTGAAGTTCTCAATGCCAAAAACCGGATTTAAAATATTATTGATGCCCCACAGATGGCGCAATTCTGCCGTTACTTGTCCGGGCAACATACGAACGTCACTACATATCGAAGAAAGCAACTCTACTGCTTTACGGCTGATATATCGGGTATCGTTTAACTGCCGTTCGATGAAATCATCTTTATCAAACTTCTTTTTAGATGCAAACCGCTTCGCCTTATTATATGGCAAGACCTTAAATGCCCTTTCCGAAATTTCCTGCCAACCATCTTCCAAGTCCGGATATTTATTAATGCCCCAGAGTTTGTAATCCGGGTTGACCAAATAAAATTCATAAGGGGTTTTCTCGCCTTTCATCCGATTGAAATTGGCTTCGCAAAGCGTTTTGTTGCCAAAACTATCGTCCAGAGACACACTATATGGAATCATGTGTTCAATTTGCACGGTATTGCCTCCTCCCATCAAATCGGCAATACTTATAACCTTACTTGTATAGGGACAAAGTACCGGTCCCGAAATATGCTTTTGAATTTCGTCATACAGCAGGTAACGCAGTAAATTGTCACGGGTTGGCCGTAGTCCAAACTCTTCCAGTCGCTGTCGGGCTTCCTCATTCCGTTTTTCATTATCACGGATTCTTTTGGTCAAAACCTGTCGCTTGGTCTTATTGTTTTTCAAATCACGTCCCATCTCTACATGAATGCGATCGAAAGAAAAACCTGATTCAGTTTCTTCATATTTTTTGATAAGACTGTTTACTAAGCGTCGCATTTCCTGTAATGCTTGCTGAACTATCGGATTCCGAAGATTTTCAACTTCCGGGAGTAAGTCTTGTTTTTCCTTTTCTGCAATTTCCTGACTATGGTGATATAACAACGAAAATGCCGGATCATCTTTAGCGAAACCATAACTATTTATTGGCAAGGCCAACCAGTCTTTAATCTTTTCAATCGCTTCTCCTTCTTTATTATCTTCCCGTAGAATTTGGCAAATAGCTCTTTCTATTTCACTCTGGTAGATTTCAAAATTTTCCCATCTGTTCCCAAAAGCATTTTTCACTCCGCCCAAAATTACCGCATCAGCATACGAGTAGCCTTTCTCCAGAAATGGGCTAATGTTACGAATTGCCTTCAATGACACATTGGAATAACCATCCTTTAAGCGGATTTTTGCAATTTTTGCAAGTTCATTGGTTTTCACCCGAAAGCTATTTTGCAGCTTGGCTAGCAGAAGCTCATTGTCTTCATAAAAATAGAAGCAATGCCAAATGGTTTCGTAACTATCTTCCCAAACATCTTCAGGAAAAAGCTGTTTCAATTTTTTAATTGTTGTGTTCCCTGCTATCTTCTGATCGTTATCGTAATTGAACTTCTCGTAAGTCAGGTTTAGAGCTTTGGGTATTTCTTCAAAATTGAAGCTGTTGTCTTTACCGTTCATCAAATCCAATACCAATTGGCGTTGTTCATCAGTCAGCTTTTGTCCTTTTCCAAAACGAATGTTGTTGATAAACTGATGAGATCGGAATGACTCGAACTCGGGATGAGATAAAGGGCATGGCTTTTTACTGCGAAGGACTTTCTTTCCATTTTTTTCTCGATATTGGCCGTTAGTCATTAATACCGGTTTATTGTTTTCAAAACGACAATTCTCCAATAGTTTTTTTTGTGAACGAAGAGGACGTTGCCAAAACAACAGGCTATCGTTGCTTTTAAACTTTAACTGACCATTTAATTCTTTAATTTCCCCTGCAAAGAATTCCTTCAACGGAACTTCAGCAATGCTTGTGACCTTATTCTTGTCAATTACCAAATTATCTTTGCCATATTTCTCATAGTATTTTTCAAGCTTATGCTGATTTCGATTACAGCTCATGCTCCCTTTTAAATAACGCACTTTTCGAACTGCCACTTTTTGCTCATTCAGGCCTAAGAGCGGAGCTTGTTGTTCCCAAATTTTGAGAAACTCATCAACATACATGTCCCGTTGGGTATATCGGGCACGAACCCTTAGCGCATTGCCTTTTTCATCCGTTTTTAGATAATATTTTTCACCTGTCTTAGTCGAAATATCATACATTGTTTTACCCAAGGTTGCTCCGTTCATCAATTCGCGAGTGCTATCAATCCCTGACATACTATCCTTGCCTTTAAAAATAGTGCCATCATCACTTCCTTTACGATTGCTCAAAAAACCACGGCGCTGAATAAAATGATAGAAGATACGTCCAAGTTCTAACAAGCTAATGGGCTGTGTTAACGCTTTTGCTCGCAACTCGTATGGGTTTAGCTTAAGCCATTCAATAAAACTGGGTTCCGTAGGAAATTGCTGGCCATTTGTTTTAAATGATTTCCTCCATTTTGCCCATTTATCCAAATTGTCAACAGACAAAGGGCACATTCCTAAGTCAATGAGGGCTTCAAGTAATTTCACTTTCCGCAATTTTTTGCGATAAAACTGCCGACGCATTTGCCGATGCTCGCGACGTGTTGCATTTTTCGACTGCTCTTTGTCGCCTTGCCCAATAGTTGTTGGTTCAACCCCTTCAGGAAAAATTCGCACACCAGAATCAACAATTGAATGATAACATTCTACTTTTCCATTCTTCATTGTTGCATCAATTACCGCCCAACCAATACTGTTGGTGCCTAAATCGAGTCCGAGTATTTTTGCCATAATAGTTCGTTAATTTTTAAAGTTTTTATTGTTTTTTATATATCAAATCATTAACTTAGCTCCCATTAAATCTGAACTCAATTTACATCTTATCACAATAAGGCTATATGCCGAAGGTGTTAAACCTACACTCCCGCTTCGGTGGGAGTTTTTATTTTACCCCTCTTCTCGTTTTTGTTTGTTACACCGGCAAGTATTCCGGTAACGCCAAAATGCTTATTATTTGCCTGTTGAATATTCAAGTAAACTGAGAATCCAATACAGATCTGTATTTATCAAATGACTTTTCAAGTTAAACTATTTTGTACAAACAAAAAAGATAAACTCAAAAATATTTATGAACAGGCGTTCCATTCGATAAAATCCTATCTAAAAAGGAAGCAACCCGAATCGCGGGTACGGGCATCTCCACTCAAAATAATAATCCTATTTTTGCAGAAATAAACGAAGAAGATGGGGCAAACAAAACCGGAGTTACTCATGCCGGCAGGAAACGTGGAGTCGTTTCGCGCAGCCATTCGTGGCGGGGCTGATGCAATTTATTTGGGATTGAAGCAATTTAACGCACGGGTACGGGCCAATAACTTTACCGCAGCT
>QKGU01000381.1 GCA_003250325.1 Paludibacter sp. | reverse complement strand
AGAAATCCTCTTTTTTGCTCTAAAAACGAAAAAACACTAAAGATAACTTCCTGAGATTTGAATAGACAGAAATTTATTCAAAAAAACGGAATTCTCTATTTCACACGAAAGAGGCTGGCTCATTTTATTTTGAGACAGCCTCTTCATATTTCATTATTCGCTCAGTTTATTAATACACTCTGTGTCCAAATATCGAACTTCCAATTCTGACCATTGTGCTACCTGCATCTATCGCCAATTGGAAATCATCGGACATTCCCATTGATATTTCTTTGAATTCAGGTTCTATTTCAAAAAAATCTGATTTCAGCTTATCAAACAAATTCTTAAGAGTTTTGAATTCACGACTAACCTGATTTTTATCGTCGGTAAATGTTGCCATCCCCATCAGTCCGCAAATTTGTACATTCTCTAATTTTTTCCATTTCCACCAACTCTTCTTCCGAGAATCCAAATTTCGTTTCTTCTGTTGCGATATGCACCTGAAGCAAACAGTTTACCTTCTTTCCTATTTTCGCTGCTTGTTTATCAATCTCTGTCAGGAGTTTGAACGAATCAACACCATGAATCAGCGAAACAAAGGGAACGATATATTTAATTTTATTCGTTTGTAAATGCCCGATAAAATGCCATTCAATGTCTTTCGGTAAAGTTTCATACTTTCCGCACATTTCCTGCACTTTACTTTCGCCAAACACTCTTTCGCCAGCCGAATAAGCTTCGAGTATTGCTTCGTTCGGATGAAATTTTGAAACACAAACCAGCTTAACGTTTTCCGGAATTTGTTTCTTAATAAATTCTAAGTTCTGGAGAATAGACATTTCTTCAATTTCTAAAATTTAGAAAACAATTGTATTATTTTATTCCGCTTCGTATCTGTAAACGTCCATAATCAGCGTTTCGGTAATAGCAGCTACAGAATAGTCGGCCATCGAGCCTTTCATACCTTCCTGCAATCCATCCCATGCTTCTCTAAGGTCATTTGCCTGCACCATCATAGTGGAAGCTACGCGTTTTTCAACACCTTTTTCCTCATCAAACGAAATGAAATATACTTTGCAACGATACCATTTATCGCCATTTTCGTTGAAAAACATTTCGTTTATACGTGCACGGCGAATGTTTGCCACCGAAAATTCACCACTGATAAATGGTTCCATTTCTTTATTGATTCTCTCCTCCGCTTCCGAGAATGACATAGCATCCACCAAATAAGATTCGTTCACTTTTACAATTTTACCTTCTTCTGCCGTTTTCTCGTATTTAATTTTACATTCGAACCAATTATGCATCGTATATTTTTTTTAGTTTAATTTTATGCAAAGATAAGCTTTTCCACCTTATTTTAGAAACAAAAAAAAACAAAATCATTGCAATTTAAACTGCAATGATTTTGCCTGCTAACTAATCAACAAAAAACGAAATCTTTTTTAAAAACCTATTGAAAAACTTATTGCTGAACGATTCAAATCACCGAAAAGTGAATTAGGATAATACTTAAAAGCAACTCCTGCATCGAGTAAACCAAGGACTTTCATTTTTGTACCAACAGTAAATGCCCATTGTCCGTAGTCGATATTGTAATATGGATCGTTGTCTAAATTCGAGAAAAGTATCAGATCGTAAACTGCTCCGGCATAAACCTTTGTGCCGGACAGCATAGACCGGTTTATTTCATACCCTAAAATAATTGGAAATGAAACCGATGCGGAACGATAAATGGAAGGATCGTCCAGATAAGCGAAACCGTAATTATCATAGAGATAATATTTTGTCCAGTTTACGTCGGCACCTATTTGCCACGAAGCTCTCCTGTCGCTATCGAATTTATCGGTTAATTTGTAACCGACATGAAAATCATTTGAGTAAAAATTGACTCCAAAATTAACATCATAACCAACACTCAACCCTTTTTTAGTATTATTTACAGGATACCTTTCAGCATGTAATTTTGTGAATCCGCCAATAAGAAAAATGGCTATAAACAGATGGATAATCGGAGTTTTCATTTTGTGTAATTTTAAAGATTCAACATCGGGAATAATTGATTTGCCTTAGCGAAATCATTATCTGTGCCAAACTCTACAAAATAAAAACTCCGATCAGTATTTTAATATTTTTTTAGAAATATAAAACAGAGAGAATTTACTGTCAATTTATTTCAAAAGCTTCAACTGTACGCGTTTACGTACAGCATCTACCTCGATTATTTTTACCATAACATGTTGGTGTAAAGAAACCACTTCCGCTGGATTACTAATATAACGATCGGCCATCTGCGAAACGTGAACCAGTCCATTCTCTTTGATTCCGATATCTACAAAAGCTCCAAAATTCGTGATGTTGGTTACAATTCCCGGCAACTCCATTCCATCTCTTAAATCAGCTATTGTCTTTACATTAGGATCAAATTCAAAGACTTTGATTCCTTTTCGGGGGTCACGACCGGGTTTCTCCAGCTCAAGAAGAATATCGTTCAACGTTGGTAAGCCTACCTTTGGTGTGATATATTTTTGCAAATCAATCTGCTGTCTGGTTTCTTTGTTTTGAATCAGTTCACTAACGCCCACCTTCAAATCTTTCGCCATTTGTTCCACTATTCCATAACTTTCGGGGTGAACAGCCGAGTTATCCAACAAATTTTCAGCATCCGGAATCCGTAGGAAGCCGGCACATTGTTCAAAAGTCTTTGCTCCCATTTTAGCCACTTTCAGCAATTGCTTCCGGTTTTTGAATGCTCCATTCTCTGCTCTGAAATCCACTATATTTTGAGCCAATTGTGGTCCAAGTCCTGAAATATACATCAAAAGGTGTTTACTGGCGGTGTTCAGATTTACTCCCACTTTATTTACCGCATTTTCTACCGTTTGATCCAACGATTTTTTCAACTGAACCTGATCCACATCGTGCTGATACTGCCCTACTCCTATCGATTTTGGATCAATTTTCACCAACTCAGCCAACGGATCCATCAACCGGCGACCAATAGAAACCGCTCCACGCACCGTAACATCGTAATCGGGAAATTCATCGCGTGCAATTTTTGAGGCGGAATAAATGGATGCACCATTTTCACTCACCACAAAAACCTTTACTTCACGATCGTAACGTGTATTTTGAATAAACTGCTCTGTTTCACGGCCAGCCGTTCCATTACCAATGGCTATTGCCTGAATATCATACGCTTCCACCATTTTTTGCACTTTTCGCATAGCTTGGGTGTATTCATTTACCGGCGGATGCGGATAAATGGTTTCATTGTGTAACAAATTTCCCTGCGCATCCAAACAAACCACTTTACAACCTGTTCTAAATCCCGGATCGATGCCCAACACCCGTTTTTGTCCCAACGGTGGTGCCAACAAAAGCTGACGAAGATTTTCGGCAAAAACACGAATAGCTTCTGCATCTGCTTTCGCTTTACTTTCTCCCGCAAATTCGGTTTCTATACTTGGTTTTAGCAATCGTTTATAAGCATCCGCTACTGCTTCCGAAACTTGTTCGGAGGATTCGTTTTCGGCTTTTACAAAAATCCGCTCCAATCTATCATAACAATTATCATCATCAGGTGAAATACTTACCCTCAGAAATCCTTCAGTCTCACCTCTACGCATTGCTAAAAGTCGATGAGAGGAACATTTTGAAAGCTTTTCCTCAAAATCAAAGTAGTCCCTGTATTTTTGAGCTTCTTCCTCTTTTCCTTTTACTAATTTGGAAGAAATAACCGCTTCGCGCGCGAATATCGTTCGTATGGAATTTCGTGCCGATTCGCTCTCATTCACCCATTCCGCAATAATATCTCTTGCACCGGCTAAAGCCTCGTCTACATTCTCCACTTTGTCCTTTACAAACTGCAAAGCCATACGCTCTACATCGTTCGAGTGCTGTTTCATGAGCATGTTAGCTAATGGTTCCAATCCTTTTTCACGCGCAATTTCAGCTCTTGTACGACGTTTAGGTTTGTACGGCAAATAGATATCTTCAAGTTCCGTCAGATTCCAGCAGTCATCGATTCGTTTTTTCAACTCATCCGTCAGTTTATCCTGCTCTTCAATCGACTTTAAAATGCTTTGTTTTCTTTTTTCCAGTTCGCACAGTTTATCGTATTTGTCCTTTACATCCGTGAGTTGAACTTCATCCAGTCCTCCTGTCATTTCTTTTCGGTAACGACTTACGAATGGAATAGTCGCTCCATCTTCGAATAACTGAATGGAATTATGAACTTGTTTTTCAGCAATATGCAGAGAGGAAGAAATTAGAGAAATAAATTTTGAATTGATTGACATATATTTTGTACATGAAAAACTCTCTCCAATTTTACAAATGAAGAGAGTTACTTATTAAAAACGAAATTAATTATCTTTTACGCAACGAACGGAAAAACCATATTTTTTACTTCTTCAAATGTAAATGTGATTTATAATCAGCTATTTACAAAAGCATGTTGCAAATATGAAACAAATATACGATCAATAAAAATAAAATTCATACTATTGATTATTAGCTGTTTATTTCGTCTCTGATAAGCATTTATAAACAATACATGTGAGACACAAATATACTTCATTTTTGATAGATTTGAATACTGGATAATGAAAAATCCCGCTCTTTCGGGCGGGATTTAATATGTAGTTAAACGATATCAGAACTTTTTCTGTTTCCATATAAAATAAATGCAAGCTAACAACAAAGCAAAAAGAGCAAAGCGACCGCACCATATTTGAAAATTTTGCCAGCTCGAAAGCGGGGCTTTTACTTGTTTTATCACTTCTACTGGATAGGGAACCCGAATAGTATCATTGATAAAAATTGAATCTTTGACAATCTTGTTTTTATACAGATACTTGTATCTTTCCAGAATTAGCGTGTCGCCTTTATCTTTGACAAAAACAGAATCGTAACGGAAAATTGAATCTCTGACAAAATTATCCCGGTATTCAATTTTTGTAGTCTGTACGGGAATATATTTTACCGATTTGCAGGAATACAACAGGGTTGCTATTACTGCGATTATAAGTATCTTTTTCATTGAATTTTGATTTTAGTTTGTAGATTAAGTCCTGCCTGTACTGCTGAAATATCGGCATTTTGCCCGTTTTCGACAAAACTCATGGCCGCAACGATTAGAATATATTCAGAGCCATCCCGGGCGGTTAGTTCCTTGTTTCGGGGAACACCCGACCATCTTTCAACATGGGCGATATAGCTTTCTGTATCGTTTTCGGTTGACGGTGCCCAATGGGTAATGATCTTTTCAACGGTGTTTAATCCATGGGAAAGGTACGTCCCAAGGATTACAAAACTGGCACGATAGCCGTAAGGCAGTGACGAGAATGTTTTGAAACTCTTGTCCTTGCCTTTGATTTCGCCCTGGAACTTTTCGCCACTATGCCGTATATTCAATGGATTGTTGTTTCGAAGTCCTCTTGATTTCATGACTATTCCTCCTGCTTTTTTGAGTTTAGAAATGAAATGAGGGTTTGTATCTCCTCTTTGTTTTCAAAGAGTTTGAGTAGGATATTTTGAATGTCATCTACATTTTTGCTTTCCTGCCTGAGGTTTTCAAAAACGGATTTTGCTTCGACTAGGACAATCCCGATTGCACCGATTACGGTGAAATATGGCATATCAAAAACTACGCTTGCCACAATATCGGCAATAGAAAGCATGATCATTAAACCAAAATAACTTGTTAGTTTGGTAATGGTGCGGCGATAGCCAAAACTTGTACGAACAATTTTCAAGCGTTTTGAACGCTTTACGCCGAAAAAGAGGTCAATGACTACGGACATAAATACACAAGCATATAGCACAGCCAGAACAGTCAGGAGTTCGTTTAAATGTGCCCAATCCTTATTCATTATTGAGGGAATAAATAGTAATTTCATTTTGTATTGATTTTAAATTAGTAGATTCAAAAAATCCCGCTCATCCGAGCGGGATTTGTCTGCAAGAAAATAGATAGTTACCTACACTTAAGCAACGGCCACAGTGCCTAAATAAACGCTGTTTGCAACATCCTTTCCGTCTGCGGTAATGAAGCCCAGAAACACTTCAACGCTTTCGCCCACCCAATCGGCAGGGACAGGAATGTCTTCAGTTCCTGCAACCCTTTGGTTACCTGCCGTATCGAATACAGATTCAACTCTTGTCGGGTTCAAAACAACAATTAACGCTTTGTCTGTCTGGGTAGCGGTACCACTACCGGAATTGTCATCCCATGTAAGGGTTACTACTCCACCAGCTGAAGTTACTTTTGCATTTGCTGCCCCTGTAAGGTTGCCACGAGAAACAAGCACTTTGGCAAGGTCAACGCTGTAATCAGCGGAAGAACTGCCAGTAACAGCGTTGTTCAAAATGTAGGACATTGCAGCGTTAAACGCTGTTTGCTTGATTGCGTACTTTTTGTAACCTACACGGAGGAATCCGGTTATCGGTTTCAAAATTGCTAACACTAAAGCGAATTTAGTACGCTGATTTACTTGCCCATCAGTGCGAGGATTGCTTACCGAAGTGGCTTTTGCACGCATGTAGCTGATACCTTTCCAGTTACCACCTATGACATTTCCCACTTTACCTGAGAAACTTCCGAGAATACCTAAATTAATCTTTCCCATTGTTCTAAAAATTTATGGAGTTAATAAAATTGGTTACTTGGATTTGGTACGGAGGAGAACCCTTTTTGACCTTGTCCAAAACAAAATTAAATCGACATAAATAGAAGATAATCAATTTAGTATCTTGTGCTTTTCTTTGCTGTATCTTGCTTTTGTCATTGCAAAAAAGATTGAGTGAACGAGCAACAACTTCATCAATCAGCAAAACAAAAACAACAATTATTTTTTCACCGAAAAGAGAAAGAAAAAAAGAAAGAAGAAAAAAGGATATGCCTTTCAAACAGCCAGTGAAGCGGCGGCTGTCAAGGTTTTTCGGCAAAATACTACCCGAAGCAGAGCGGAGGTGTGGAGATTTTGGCGAAAACCCGGAGGGCTTGACCTTGTACTGACGGTAAGCGAAACGGCTATTTTTGCATATTCATTTTTTTTCTGGGTAAAATTATACGTACCTCATTATTCTTCCTGAATTAAATTGCCCGAAGGGCTTAAACACTAAAATTCAACTGCATTTCTTTAGGGGTGGGTGGTCGGGGGCTGTGCGTGGGCGAAGCAGGATTTAAACCGAGAACAGGTAAAGCAGCCATGAGCCGGAACGGAGCAGGTAAAAAACAAGCGAAGCGATAGCGGAGTAGTTTTTTTGCCTGTGTAGTGGAGAGGCGCGAGCCGACTGCGAGTGGAGCAAGGGCGCTGGCAGCAGACAGCCCGAAGAATGAGGGCGGCGGACGGCTGCCGTATTCGGCAGGGCTGGCGGAGTTTTTGTTTTGGGAGCGAGTGCGTTGGAAAAAGCAAGGGCTGGACGAAATGAGGAAGTGAAGAGAAATGCAGCGATTGAACGGTTAAGGGCTTTTGTGTGGGGCGGTGAAGCTTAGTGGAGCGAAGCGGAACTATGCTGCAACCGCATGAATTGAGGGTGGAAAAGACAAATGCCCCTAAAAGTGAAATGAGCGGAATGGAACGAAACGGACGATTGAGGGACAGCTCTTGCGTGGGGTGGCGTTGCGGTGTGAATGAAGGAATGCAGCTTTGCGGAATGACTGAACGAACACGGCAAAAGACACAAGGGAGCGACCACAAAAACTGTGACAGCCCGATTAGCCCACAGCGACCCGCAGGCGAGCACAACAATAAGCGGCGGCTGCCCCCAGTATAAAAATTTATGAGCGAAGCGAATACCTTATTGGGGTTACAGGGGGCAGAAGTAGCCGCGAATGAGGAATGAACGAGCGTGTGTAGCAAAACAAGCAGGCACGCAAGCATGAGCACCTACCGGAGCGCAATGCTTAGTGTGGCTGCGTTAGCTGTCAAGGGCAGACGGAAAAATACTACCCGAAGAGTGGAGATTTTTTCAGGCTGCTTGTTTTACCCTTGCAGCTATGTTTTTGCGAACAAAGTGAGTGATTGACGAATACCTTTTTACCTGTTCGGTTTAATCCTGCGTGGGCAGGTATTTAAATAATTTATACCGCTTAAATTAAAAAGAGGATATTGGGGAATTGGAGGAAATGGAACATTTACCCAATTTCAGTACCTTCAATATCAGCTGCGTTCGGCATAACTTTCAAACGAGTTTGAATTCTGCCCTCACTTGCACGATATTTTCCATAAACACTCTATTTCCCCCATTTCTTCGATTATAAGAACCAAAGGTTATCTTTCCCTATATTTGAAGGTATTGAACCTGTGGTGAAATGTGGTGCGATTTGAGCAACCATTTCAGGATATTTAATTGTAACAGGGAGATTCTGTTGTTTGACTGACTTCCAATATATGCGACTAAATTGATATACCTGGTCTATCAATCCGTTTATTGTTGGCGTGGTTAGTAAAGAACTGTCTGAGTGACATTTTATTTTCAACTTGACTGGGAACGGATAACCTTCAATGCTTCGGGTGTTATTGTCGGAATAGCGGGTATTGTTGCAAAGCAAATAGGTATTGTTGCCCAAGTTTATGTAACGGCCACTGTATGGCATTTTTTCAACAAAATCATCGTCGAATACAACAATATCTTCTGATTCGGTTTTGTTGATTGTAACCACAAAAACAGGTACATCGACACCGATATTGTAAAGCATATTTTCAATGATTTCTACCTCATCTTCCCGCATGTCTTTATAA
Organism: Paludibacter sp.; assembly: GCA_003250325.1. Classification (GTDB taxonomy): domain Bacteria; phylum Bacteroidota; class Bacteroidia; order Bacteroidales; family Paludibacteraceae; genus Paludibacter. Next base: position 22,275 of record QKGU01000381.1, on the reverse strand, counting down.
TAGTGGATAACCAGCCTTTCGAGGTTGGCAATCGTACTTCTGTAATCCACAATAGCTGATTCGATAGAACCGACCAGTTCTTTTAATTCGTCCTTATGGAAATATTCAAATGAATTAAATGCGCCGGTGTTATCAAAGGAAAAAGCAGAACCAATGTACTGAATATTGGTGTCAGAATGTTTGAAAGCTCCCACTCCGATAATTAGTTCCCTGTATTCGGGGACTGCGATTTTCCAAGGGGTACCACCGAGTTTGGCATTTATCGCAATGGCGATATTTTGCAGTGTGTATGCAAATGCATCTTTGCCTTTCTCTGCATCTGATTTAAGTACTGTAAGCATCTTATCCGTCTCGATACATTGAGAAGATATGTTTCTTTTCAATAAAGCCTCTTTTACTTTGTAGTACACATTTCGTTGCTCGATTGCTTTTGTATGTTTCCCAATAGGGGTCAGGTATATAGCCAGATATTTTGCTCCTGTGAAGTCCTGATTATCCAGTTTTTCCTCTATTTCAAAAAGTGGATTTTCCAAGTTTTCGAAAGCAAGGTTGAAACTTTTTGGAGCTAATGAAACGGGTACATCTATGTACTTAAATAGTCCACCGAATATTTTATAGCCCTTACGCAGGTAGTTCGATAAATCGTTGGTATTACCAACATGCTCTTTGGGAACAATAAAAAACATTTGAATATTGCCGTGGCGAGGTTGTTTAAATGGTCCATTATTCACTCCTCGTTGCGGAATCATATCCGTTTTGTTCTTACCAAAAATCAGCTTCTTACTATCTGGACTTGTTTTACCGGGTTGAACCGGAGTGAAATTATCCAATACAGGTATTATATCTTTGAACTCGTTAGCAGTAAGGTATTTGTTTTTAAAGCCAAAGATTTTCGAAAGGTATTTTGTATATCGGTTTTTCTTTATGTACGGATTTTCGTTTTCTTCTTCCTCCGCATCATGTCCCAGAAAAGCCCCTAATCGATTATTAATTATTGGGTAAACACTGTTGTAATCTACCGGTTCTCCTTTCTCCATCCATTCTTTTAGACGGTTGAATTTAGTTACCTGCATTTTCTGGTGGGCATTGTTATCACCATAATGGCTAACATAAATAACCTTTACCAGTAAATCGGCAGGGTTAAGGCTTGCAGAAAATGTTTCCTCAAATGGGTTGTCATTTGAATTGTCAACCTCTGCGAGAAATGTTGCTACCGATTTTTTGTAAACCTTTGCTTGCCGGTCATAAGAGAGAACTATTTCAGGTGTGTTGAAAAAATGATTGTAATTTACCTTTATCGTAAATCGATCATAAACAACACAGTCCTTGATTTTTTTAGTGGTAGCATCTGTTGATCTAAGCCAAATCTGATTGTCTTTGATAAATGTAGGTTCGACCAGAATATTTTTAGTGGTAAAATAGTGCTTTATTTCTCTATTATAAAATCGTTTGACAAAGGCGAAGTTCTCTTTGCTAAAGTTAACCGATAGTGATTGAAAGCCCTCCAACTTCCTATCAAACGAAGTGTAGATAGTATCTGCATTAGAAATATCGGGGAATATCTCTTTAATGTTACACGGGAAAAGTTGGTGACTCAACTTTGTAAGTGAAACACCTTTTCTGTCTTTTCTGGAGAAATAGAAAATTTTGGGTTCTTTGGGGAACTCGAAAGCTAATGTGTTAGTGAAGAGAGATTCGTTCATGGCATTAAAATCAATAATATAACATGCAAAAATAATAAGAAAATTTCCATTCTGGTGCTATTATAATGAACAAATGTTTGAAATAACTTGTTTGTTTATGAACAAATGTTCAAAATAATACATATCTTTGCTGCATCAATTTTACTTATATCGAAAAAAACAAGCTTATGTCTCGTCCAAAACAGTGTCGAAAAATCGTTTCTCCCCCATTAATGATAGGATTCAAACCTTATGGAGTTCCACGATCTATGATTGAGGAGGTTATTTTGCAATATGATGAATACGAAGTCATACGATTACTAGATTATGAAGGAATGCTACAAGAGCAAGCTGCCGAGAAAATGAATATCTCACGCCCTACTCTTACCCGTATTTATGAAAATGCACGCAAAACGATAGCCAAGGCATTTGTTGAAGGTAAAATGATTGTAATCGAAGGTGGAAATGTGGATTTTGGTGGAAACTGGTATCGTTGCAGAAAATGTAGCAAGTTGATAGATGGCCTTGAAAACCACACTCCTTGCAAGAATTGTACGAGTTACGGGAAAGATGAATTGACTCTAATAAATGAAGTATAAATGAAGGTCGTAGTATTATCCGATAATAGAAAGGGAATCCCGGAAAGTGAAACTGAGCATGGGTTATCGATTTATCTTGAAAGTGATAAATACAAAATTTTACTCGACACTGGTGGTTCTGATTTATTTCTTCAAAATGCTATAAAATCGAATATTGACCTTAGTTTGGTAGATTATGTGTTTATATCGCATGGGCATATTGATCATATAGGAGGATTGCCACACTTTTTGAAGATAAATTCACGAGCAAAAATTATACTTTCTAAGCATGTAATTAATCGTAAATTTTATTCTAAGCGGAATGAATTTCATGATATTAGTTTGGATTTTAATTTTTTAGATTATGCTGATAGATTGATACTTGTTGAAAAAGAATTGCAACTTGACAATGCGATTTGTATCCTTGCCAACACTTCAACCAAATTCAATCAACCATTGGCTAATCAGATGCTTTTTAGTGAGGATGAAAGGGGTGAAATAGTCCCAGATGATTTCTCGCACGAACTAATATTTACGATAGATGATAACAACGGGATTTTTGTATTCACAGGTTGTGCACATCAAGGATTGTTAAATATACTCGAAACAGTTAGAGAGAAATTTGTTAGCCCCATTCAATGGGTGATGGGTGGATTTCATTTATTGGATTCCCGAAATGGACTTAGGTATGAATCTGAAGCAGAAATTAATGAGACTGCTGAGTATATAAACAACTATTATCCCATAACTACATTTATTACAGGACATTGTACAGAAGAAAAAGTTGTTGGTTATATGAAAAATATACTGGATTCCAGATTAATTCAATTATTCAGTGGATATAGTATTCAAATTTAAATAACAAATATGAAAATAGCAATTTCATCAGAGGGCAATACCCTTTTATCAAATATTGACCCGCGTTTTGGGCGATGTTCATTTTTTGCTTTTTACGATAGCAAAACTGGGAATACTGAATTTATAGCTAATCCGGCTAAAGAATCGGCAGAAGGGGCAGGTCCTGCATCTGTACAATTTATTGCATCGCAAGGAGTAGAAAGAGTAGTAGCCGGTGAGTTTGGTGGAAAGATTAAATCACTGCTTGATAGCTTACATATTGAAATGCAAAATGAAAGAGAAAAAACCATTTCGGAAATTATCAAACAATTTTAAAATATATGGAATATGCCAAAACTGGATGGTAAAGGGCCAGAAGGACAAGGTGCCGGAACTGGACGGAAAATTGGGAATTGTAGTATCACAACAGATGACGAAAAACTAAAAATATTAGGAATTGGTATGGGCAAACGCCGAAAAGAAGGTGGTGGTGATGGAAGAAAAAAACGCTTAAAAAGCGGAAATGATTTATAAAAACAACTTTTTAAAAAGGAGGTAATTATGCCTGGATTAAATCACAAAGGCCCAATGGGTGACGGTCCAATGACCGGACGTAAAATGGGTAAATGCACCAATTTTGGTGCTGGAAAAAAAAGTTCTGCTGACGAAACAGCACAGGAAAGCCCAAACACGACCAAACAAGGGTGTGGTATGGGAAGAGGCTTAGGTCGTGGTCAAGGAGGCCAAGGTATGGGCATGGGTCGTAAAAATCGCAATCGTAATGGGAATTAATTTTTTTGATTTTGAAAAGGAACAATTCCTAAGCATTGTGATTGGGAAAGTCGTTCTATAAAGCATTATTGAAATATAAATGATGTAAATAATATTAATCTTTTATTCTAAAAATTATGGAACAAAATGTATTTTCAATGCCAAGAATTGGAGAAGCAGCACCGGAATTTAAAGCCGTAACCACGCAAGGAGAAATTAATTTTCCAAGTGATTATAGTGGAAGTTGGGTCATTTTGTTTAGCCACCCAGCTGATTTTACACCGGTTTGTACTTCAGAGTTCATGACTTTTGCATCAATGGAAAAGCAATTCAATGCTGCAAATTGTAAACTGGTAGGGTTATCCGTAGACGGACTTTACAGCCATATTGCATGGTTGAGAACCATCAAGGAAAAGATTGAATACAAAGGAATGAAAAATGTAGAAGTAACATTCCCTCTGATTGAAGATATTACCATGGAAATTGCCGGCAAATATGGTATGATTCAGCCCGGCGAAAGCAATACAAAGGCAGTGAGGGCTGTATTTGTTATCGACCCAAAAGGTATTATCCGCACTATTATTTATTATCCATTAAGCCTTGGGCGCAACTTTGATGAACTATATCGGGTAATAATTGCTCTACAAACAGCCGATGAATTTAGCGTAGCTACTCCAGCCGATTGGCGACCGGGCGATGAAGTTATTGTTCCCACTGCCGGTTCTTGTGGTGTTGCTAAAGAAAGAATGGAAAGTAAAGCCGAAGATACGAAATGTTATGATTGGTTTTTCTGTACCAGGAAATTAGACAAAGATACAATCTTGAATAAAATTGTAAAGAAATAAAAGCTCAAATAAAGAATGCGTGTATGCGTAGTAAAAGTTGACGAGATGAATTTTTATCAACTACGAAACATACACGCAATTGTTTTACACTAAAAATTGAAATTATGACTAAAAAAATTGCCATTCCGATGGAAAACGGGACATTATGTTCTCACTTCGGGCATTGTGAGTATTTTGCAATTGCCACCGTACAAAACAATCAAATTTCAGAAATAATTGAAAAAACACCACCGGCACATGAACCGGGCGTATATCCACGATGGATTGCTTCGTTTGGAGTTACCGATGTAATTGCCGGAGGGATGGGACAAAAAGCCATTGATTTATTTAATCAACAAAATATCAATGCTTTTGTTGGGAGTCCTATAAAAGGAGCCAAAGAGATTATTGAAGATTTTTTAGCGGGAAACCTCTCCCTGAATGCAAACTATTGTAATCACGATGACCAACACGAACACACTTGCCAACACTGAGAGACAAAAATACGAAGTCGATACCCGATGCATGGATTGCCACTTCAATGCCTTCGATCGGTTATTGACTAAACATGAAGCAACGTATAATCAAAGGCAAGAATTTTTTGGGTACTTTAATCTTGTCATGGCACGAGGAGCTTCGCTAACCATGGCACAGCTTTACAGCGAACTGAACAGGGAATTTTGTCGAATTACAGGAGTAAACAATCCTTATGCAAAAGAGAAAGCAGAAAGCAATTCCTTGTCACTTTCTCTTTATAAAAAATTCCGAACAAAAGTTTTAGAATCGGCCAACCCTTTTGATATGGCATTGCGTTTAGCTATAGCCGGAAATATTATAGACTATGGTGCAAATGCAAATTTTGATGTCCCGGTTACCATACAGAAGGTACTTGAAAGCGAATTTGCCATTGACCACTCCAAAGAGTTGATTACGAGAATAAAATCTGCCTCCAGAATTTTATATCTTGGCGACAATGCCGGTGAAATTGTGTTTGACAAACTTTTTATCGAGATGATTATGCATCCGCGCCTGACATTCGTGGTACGAGGATCGCATGTGCTCAATGATGCCACTTTAGAAGACGCACAACAGGTTGGGATGAACTTAGTCGCAGATGTGATCAGTAACGGTTATGATGCTCCATCCACCGTATTGAGCGAGTGCAGTGATGAGTTTCTACGCCATTACAACGAGGCCGATCTGATCATTTCGAAAGGTCAAGGTAATTTTGAAGGATTAATTGAAGAAAATGATCCTCGTATTTTTCACTTATTGATGGTAAAATGTGATGTTGTTGCCGAACTGTTGCATGTAGAAAAAGACAGTTTCGTGGTTTGCAATAACTCAATTGTCGATAATAGCTAAAAATAATTTTTTGATATTATAATGAGCTTAGAGTTTGAGTTGACAGTAGCTGCTTTGATTAGTGGAAGTGTGGGAAGCGTTGCCATTGCATCCCTGCTTTTGCTGTTCAAAGGAGCTGTTTTGGAGAAAATTTCCACTGGGTTGGCATATATGGCTGGTGGGACATTGCTTGGAGCTACTTTTTTCGGCATGATTCCAAAGGCGTTAAGCCTTATGGATACAGCTCAAACCATGCAGTTGATTTTAGCAGGTATATTTTTCTTCTTTATATTGGAGAAACTTATCTTATGGCATACTTGCAAAAATAAAAACTGTGAAAGACATATCCACGCTGCAGCCCCGATGATACTGATAGGTGACGCATTTCACAATGCCATCGACGGGATTATCATTGCCGCATCCTTTCTCACTTCTATAGATATGGGGTTATTTGTGACTCTTTCTGTGATTTTTCATGAAATACCTCAGGAAATGGGAGATTTTGGAATATTACTAAAGAGCGGATTGTCGAAAAGAAAAGCTCTTTGGTTTAATATGCTTTCTGGCAGCACGGCTATTATTTCTGGTATTCTGGCTTATTTTTTCATGCAGGGAATGAAATCATTTATTCCTTATGCTTTAACACTTTCAGCTGCCAGTTTCCTCTACATTGCTATGGCTGAACTGATTCCGGAAATGCACAAGAAAACGAAAACTTCTGAGTCTATTATTCAAATATTGCTAATACTCACAGGTATATCTATTATTTTTCTGATAAAACTAATTCAGTGAACTCAAAAATAAAAATTGCGATTGCAAGTGGCAAAGGTGGCACTGGAAAAACATTTATTTCCACCAACCTTTTTAATGTATTACAAAAAAAAGGCTTTAATATCGCTCTTGTCGATTGTGATGCAGAAGAACCCAATGACAGAGAATTTCTCAGTGGCCAATTAGAACACTCACATGAGGTTACTCAAAAGGTTCCAGTTATTGACGAATCAAAATGTACCTATTGCGGGAAATGTAAGGAGTACTGTAACTACAATGCTCTCTTTTTTCTGAAGGATACAAAAATGATTAAGGTGCTGGACGAACTGTGTCACGGATGTGGTGCATGTTCCGTTGCGTGTGAATACGAAGCTATAGCGGAAAAAGATGATATATTAGGCTCTGTCAGTCAGTATGGTGTTTCAACAAATAGTGCTCTAATTGAAGCAAGAATGAATGTGGGAGTTTATTCCCCGGTCAGTGTTATTAAAGCTGCGATTAAAGAAACTGTCGGGTTTGATTTAGTTTTATTAGACTCCCCTCCTGGCACTTCCTGTCCATTTATTCAAACGGTTGCTACGGCTGATTATGTAGTTCTGGTAACAGAACCCACTCCTTTCGGATTAAGCGATTTAATGCAATCGGTAGATACACTGAAAAGCATGGGTAAATCTTGTGGCGTAATTATCAACAGAGCCGGTTTAGGAAATAATGATATTTACGAATACCTACAACTGGAAAATATTCCGTTGTTGATGACTGTACCATTTGATAAGAAAATTGCTGTCAGCTATTCAAACGGAGAATTACTAACCAATCTCTATCCTGATTGGGAAGCAAAATTTTATCAGTTGTACCACACTATTACTGAACAATATGGAAATAGCAATAATTAGCGGAAAAGGAGGAACCGGGAAAAGCAGCATTAGTGCTGCATTTGCCACGCTACAAAATGAAATCGTGTTGGCCGACTGCGATGTAGATGCTGCTAATCTCTATCTGTTATTCAATCCTGTCTGCGACGAAGAATATGCTTTTGTCTCTGGACAGAAAGCAGTAATAAATCAAGAGAAATGCGACAGCTGCGGAGCATGTATTGACTACTGCCGGTTTGATGCTATAGTTGAAAAGAATCATAAAGTAACTGTTCTTGAAACATTATGTGATGGATGCATATTATGTTCGCGTATTTGTCCATTTGAAGCAATTAATATTGTAAATGAAGACAAAAGCCGGATGTATGCCGGATATTTTCAAAACGGAAGAATGGTTTACGGACGACTTGCACCCGGAGAGGAGAACTCTGGTCGGTTGGTCAATCTGGTTCGAGAAAAGGCAAAGACAATCGCAAAAGAAGCCGGAATTAAAAACATTATTATTGACGGGCCTCCTGGAATTGGATGTCCTGTAATCAGTACCATTACGGGAGTTGATATTGTTGTAATTGTAACCGAACCGACTTTGTCAGGACTTCACGATTTGAAACGAACACTTGAAATTACAGCCGGTTTCACACTACACACGAATGTGATTATCAACAAATTCGACATTAATCCAGATATGACATCTCGAATTGAGACCTATTGTAATCAAACCGGCATACAAGTTATTGGTAAGCTACCGTTTGATCCGCTAATTGTCGAAGCTATGGTCAATTGTCAGTCTATTACCGATTATGCCCCTGATTCGGATATTAGCTCCCTACTTAAAAATACCTATTCAAAAATTATTACAGTTTAATCATATAAGATAGAATATGAACAATCAACACCAAATTGTCAAAACAAAATTGCCGGATGTCAAAAAGATCATCATGGTAACATCCGGGAAAGGTGGAGTTGGCAAATCTACCGTTGCATCAGGTCTTGCTCTTACACTCGCCCGTAAAGGCTATTCTGTTGGCCTTTTAGATGCAGATATTTTCGGCCCGTCCATTCCTACATTATTCAAAATTAAAGATGAGGCCAGACCCACATTAATAGAGAAAAATGGTAAACATTTCATGGAACCATTCATTCGACTCGGCCTTAAGATTATGTCCATCGGATTTTTCTTTGACGAAAAACAAGCAGTTGTATGGAGAGGTCCTATGGTAACCAACGCCCTTAAGCAGCTTTTAACTGAGACAGAATGGGGGCAACTTGATTATTTAATCATCGACACTCCTCCCGGAACAGGGGATGTGCTTATAACACTCCTCCAAAATTTTTATATTTCGGGCGCAATAGTTGTTACCACACCACAACAAATGGCACTTGCAGATGTGCAAAAAGCTATCGGTATGTTGAACGATGAACATATCGGAATTCCTATCTTAGGCATTGTTGAGAATATGTCATGGTTTACACCGACCAAACATCCGGAAGAAAAATATTTTATCTTTGGACAAGGAGGAGCCCAAAAACTATCCGATATTTTCGATCTTGCCGTTTTGACGCACATTCCGATTAATGAATTAATTTGCTGGGATTGTGACAAAGGAAATCTAACCGATATATTTGATGACCCGAACATCGATTCAGCTTTCAAACAACTGGCTTATGCTGTTATAAATCAGAAAAAAGAATATCGTTATACTGGAAATAAACTATGATTAATTATGAACAAAAATTTAGAGTGGCTTACCCAGACACAGACAGAATGGGGACGGTACATCACTCTAATTACGCCAAATACTATGAAAAGGCTCGTTGGGAACTTTTTCGTCATATTGGAGTACCTTATCAATCAATAGAAGATTCAGGGGTCATGTGTCCTGTTATCAGCATGACATTTCGATTTGTAAAGACTACGAAGTATGATGAGTTGCTTACTGTCAAGACAACGCTAAAAGCAATTAAAGGAGTTCGTATCTGGTTTACTTACAAACTTTTCAATGAAGAAAATGAACTTATTAACGAGGCTGAAACTGAACTTGCATTTGTCGGTTTAAATGACTGGAAACCCTGTCCTCCGCCTGAATTTTTATTAAATGCTATTGAAACGCATAGAAATGACAAACCAACAAAATAAACTAATAGAAGATCGGGCTAAATTGGCTCTTCATCTTTTCGAGAATGGATATAATTGTTCTCAATCTGTATTTATGGCCTACGCCGATTTATATGATCTAGATCGCGAGACTGCGGCGAAACTCACCTCTTCGTTTGGTGGAGGCATGGGGCGGTTGCGCGAAGTATGTGGAGCCGTAAGCGGAATGTTTATGGTTCTTGGATTACATTATCCAGCAACTGATGTTACCGATAAAAAAGCAAAAATCATCAATTATGAGGCTGTACAACGAACAGCTAAAGAATTTAAAGAAGAGCTAGGATCTTATATTTGTGCCGATTTACTCAAGATTAAACGACAACCGGAAGAAGTAACTCCTTCGGAACGAAATGCCCGCTATTATGCTTTACGACCATGTAGTCGTTGTGTTGCTATAGCTGCGGAAATTACAGGAGAAGAAATTTTCAACTCGAATACATCAACTCAAGCAAATAACATATAGGGAAAATAACAAAATGAATTTTAATCATAATTTCTTGTACTTATCATGTGCAAAATGATTAATTAATCCATTGATAGCAAAGCGTTTTATGTGTTTTTCGGCGGTTTTGTCGGGAATACCTAATTTGTTTGCAACGGTCAAATAATCTTTCCGGCAAAACTCCTTCGGGAGTTCATCTAAAAACTGTTGCTTTTGATTCTTTGGAGCTGTTGTAACAGCTTCGGAGGGCAGTTGTTGAAATACTTGGGCTGCATGCAGAACAAGTATTTTCACCATTGATAAAGCAGTATTAAAATCGTTATCCCTACAAACGAGTGGTGAATGTATATCGCCATCGTCCATAATCCGAAGGGCTGTTAATATCATAGCCATTCGGAATGTAATGAGACCGAGCCGCCGAACGGTGGCGAGGTAATCAGCCCCATACAAACAAAGATACTGGTTTTGCGTTTGGGCAAAATAGGCATTAAATGCCTGTTGTTGCCCCGAAGTCAAACAAAATCGTATTGGTTCGGATTGATATTCTAAATGCTTGTATAGGTCAAAGAATTGCATTCCAAGGTGATTGAAATAGCTGTCGAGTGTTTGGTCGGAAGAGTTTGCAAAAACATCATTCCACACAGGGCGAACATTCATAAAATAGAAAATGAAACGGCTGAATAAGCCGTTTTCGGCACTCGGAATGAGTGTTGAAACTTGTTTGGGTGTACCCGATAAAAGGGCAGACAAACGAGGGTTTTGGATTTCAACAAATTCCCTGTCTTTTCGGCGGTTATAAGAAATTGTTTCGTGGTGGAACGCTTTGCGGAAACCATCGGAATAATTGCCGTGTTCGCTTTTAAATGTAAGTGCAAGCGTGTCCCCTTCGGTTTCAAACATTAGTCCTGAACCGTTGTTGTCATTCAAAATCTGAAATAAACCTGTTGCACTGTTGTTGGCCGGAATGACCAACATTTTTACTGGTGGTTCTTTGGGTCGCTCCGTTTCAGCTTTGTTTTTGGCAGCTGCGTACTCGGTTAGATTTCTTTGGTACTCTTCAAATTCAAGTTTAGAAACTTCTCTCAATGCTTTGTGTATCGGGTCAACCAATTTACGGCATAGCGTTAAGCGCCCTTTGCCAGCGGAAGCCTGAGCTGTTACAAAAAGGAATAAGTTCGGGTAAACTTCCCTTTCTGCATAAATGCCGTAAACTTTAGGCAAACATGCTGAAATCACTACAAGCGACCCAAGCAAAAGGAGGTCTCTATCTTCAGGCGAATTGGATTTTGCAACTACCTTTTGAAGTAAGCCCGGGAGGTCTTTATAAATTTCATCGGGAAAAGTAGGAAGGTTTGTTTCCTGCATTTCCTCCAAATCCTCCGTTTCTTCTTTCGTCGGTATGTGAACCTGTTTTGTTTCCAATGGAGTTTGTTTTACAGGTTGAGTAATGGAAACACTAACACCGGCTGACTTAGTCAGGTGGTAAAGTGTTTTGATTGTAACTCCGTGGCCGTGCGCAGCAAGGCAAGCGGAGTATTGTTTGTCGGTTTCGCTTTGCGAATAAGACGGATAAAATCGGCTTAGGCGGTGGTAATAATTCCGTCCACTTTCGCCCAAAGCGTCAGCGAGGGCAAAGCCAAGGTCTCGCCAATCGGCATAATTTGGGGCAATATCAACAGAAAAGGCTTCAATTCGTTGTGTTATTGTTTCAATCTCATTTGAAGTGTCAATGTTTGATTGAGGTGTAGTTGGAATAGCGGTTGCATTGGTTTCTGTGACTTTATTTGTTGCCCAATCTGCTGGGTTAAATGTTTTCTTGCTCATGTTTATTTAATAATAAAGGGTTTATAAAAGCGTTGGGGTCAAAAGGAATGAAGCAAGCACGGGAAATATCTTTACCGGACTTGTCAACTTCGACTGAGTATGTTTGTAAAATGTAGTTAGCCACAGAGGCGAAGTATTCGCCGTGTGGGGATTTTCGAGTGTCAATTTCAATTATCCATTTCAAGCCATCACCGGAAGGACTTATAAACAAAAGCTGTGTATCAAAATACTCATCGGCGAGCAAAGCTTGCCGAAGTGTATCTATATTTTGAACATGGTCAAAATCAATACACATAAGCTCTGAATGAGTTACAAGCGACTTATCATTACGGGCAGTAAATACACCTGAGAAAGTGCAATAATCGAAATTTGCAGCTTTGTATTTTCGGGCTTGAACTGTATCAGAAATACTTCTGAGTTTTTCGGTGTGTTGCTTGTAATATCCGCCCGTGATTGCATTGTAAACCTGCACTAATGAAACCGTCTTGTGTGGTATTGTATTCTTGATTGGAGCTTTGAAAAATGAGAAAGCGAAAGCTTTTTTATTTTTCACTTGAGCAACTTCGTTTTTTGTTGTCTTTATTACTGTTTTCTTTTGACTGTAAAAACTCCAATTCTCACCGATATACAGGTTCATGTCCCTATTTAGCGTTTGCAGTAATTCATCCCCCGACTGTTTATAGTGAAGTTCGGCGAAGTCGAACGCATCACCGGCAGGGATAGCGTTTTCGCTATCCGAATGCCGGGCAAACTCTTTATCCAGGGCATTACCTAAAACCGTCTCTTTTTCAATAAAAATATTCAATGTCGATTTATCGGCATTGAATGGGTTTTTAGTTGGAGAACAAGTCCTCCCCGAAAGGGAGAGGACTGTTTCGCCCGGATAATACAATCTCAATATATGCGCATATATTCCAATGCCATAATGAGTTTTTGATAATATAGCCTCTTTACTTCTTGCCTCCATAATACTTGATTTTCACCATTGTGTAATGGTTGTTGAGGATTCTGGAAATATCGGAGCGGCGATAGTAGAGCTTGTTGCCTATGCGTGAAAATGGCAGTATGCCATTGGAACGCAATGTTTGCAATGTGCGAGGGCTGATATGCAGAATTTGCATAACATCCTGATTGTCGAGCCAATCTTCCAGTCTGTCGGTTAGTGGACTGGTAGGACTTGCGGGGCAAACAGTACATGAGTTTGTTTCCTGATTGTTTGCAGCAAAATGATTGCGAAAAGCAACTGCAAAGGGTTCCTGACTATTCAAAAAATAATCTGTCAGGATTTCGCCAATAGTTTTAGGTTCGTTCATTTCAAACCTCCTTTCTTATTGGCTACAAAAGCGGCTGCGTCTGCCTGTAATTCGGCAACTGATTTGTGTTTGTCTCCAATCAACCAAGCATCAATTTCGCTTTTAAGAAATTGGAGCTTCTTTCCCTTTTTGTGATAAGGAATGAGCTTTTGACCAATCCAACCGTAAACAGTCTGCCGAGCTGGCTTGTCGGGCAAATAGCTGCACAATTCCTGTAAGTTAAACCACTTGTCAGATTCGGGTAATTCTGACTTTGTTGCACTAAGCAAGGATTCTAATCGTTCAACCTTGCCAATTAAATATGCCAACGCCTGAGGCATATCATTAAAAGAAATCTCGTTTGAAAACATTGTGTTAAAAGTTTTCGGCGATTTGATTTTCGGGTGTGCCAATAACAAGAAAACCACTACTCCGAAATGGAATAGTGGTACAAAAAGATTAGGTAAAAAAAGGGTAACCCAGAGGTAAAAACCTCTTACCCTATTTACCTATTATATTTATATATATCATTGATATTCAATATGTATGTCGATAAAAATAAAAAAAGGTAAATGAGCGTTTTACTCATTTACCTTTCGTTATTTGGATTACCTCGAATAATTACCCCAAAACTTTCTTGATAAATTGATTGTAGCCGCTTGGCTGTTGGCTAAATTTCGTTTTAAGAGTAGAGAAAGTCACTACCTTCGGGGAAAATTCATCAAATGCCTGTTGCATAAATTCAATCCAGACATCCTGAATAGAGGAGTATAATTCTTTATGAACGAGATATATTGAATATCGAAACCATGTTTTACCCAGATTAGCCCTTGGTATTTTCTTGGTTATTTTAGGAATGCTGTCAAACTGGATAAGGTGTTCTATATAAGCAATCATTAATTTGTAATCACTTTCCGACAAGATTCTTTCATTGTTCTGTGGATTTACGCCATTTAGAAATGCTAAGTGTTTGTGTGCAATGGCTAATTTTGATTTGATTTGCATTGGCTTGACAGTTGGCTGAGGCTTCTTCTTACTATCACTTATTTGCTTTTCAATCACAACTTTATAAATTGCACTCGGGTCTTTCAAATAAATATCCTTTTGCTGATTCAAGAATACAGATAAATTATTCGTAATAGATAGCATGTTTCGGATTGGGTTACTAAACGATAATTCAGTAAAAATATCATCAATTGCATTAGCTCTGTCAATCGCAATTTCTTCTCTTTCGTAACGCTGTCTTAAAATGCTCTTTTGTTCTTTTATAATCAGGTTTACAAAATCACTGTTAATTAATTGGTCGAATGAGGGTATTGCTTGATTTGTTTGTTTTAAAAACAAATAATTTTCAAGTGCAATACCAACCGTAAATAGTGTTGAATTATGGGAATTTAATTCAATTGAACTGCAAATATCACCGAGCAAGTTTTGAGTTTCTTGAATGTCATTGTTTAGGGCTATTAGTGTTTGTGCCTCGTGTATTAATTTGGCGGCTTGATATGCGTTTAATTCATCATCAGAGGGGTAGCGGTTAATGCACTCTAAGTATAAATCTTCAAAAGCGGTAAAATCATTTTCAGTAAGAAGTACATCAAAAGAAATGGTTAATTCATAATACAGCTTTACAAGATTTGTTTGTAAATCCTGATAATATATGTCCGCCGTTTCAAAAGCCTTTTTTATGTGTGATTTTATTAGCCGCAATGTTTCTTTGAGTTCTTGTCTTGTGTCAATATTCGACTGTACGACAGTAGAATAATTAAGCAGGGCGATTTTAATCCGGGTGGCTTCAGCGTTAACTATCGTATTGTAAAAGAATGTTTGCGGTGTCTGTAATGATTCCTCTTTTGAGATTTCAATTTTAGGCTTAATTGTGTATTCCTTTATCGAGGTATATTCATCCGGTGCAATATTGTTGATTGCAACTGCTTTTTCAAAATCGAATACAGCATAATTGCCTAACTCCGAAATGAATAGTTTTTCAATGTCATTGAGATTAGAAGGCAAATTATTGAATTTACGAGCTAATGCCTGAAATGCAATGTCAGGCAAATTACTGGGGCGTAATGCCCCATGTAATATACTTTGGGCTATTGGTAGATTCATAGGTTCGTATCGTTATTAATATTGATTTTGATTGCTTTAGTTGCTTTCTGTTTTTTCTCATCTACAACTTTAGCATAAATCTGTGTTGTTTTTACATTGGTATGCCCTAACATCTTGGAAACAGTGTAAATATCTGTACCGCCTGCAAGTTGCAAGGTTGCATAAGTGTGACGGAAGCAATGGAAAGTTATATTTCGGGTAATTCCTGCGGATTTTATCCATCGCTTTAATGGTCCCGAAATCCAAGAGGGGTCTGGTAAATCTTCAAAAACAAGTTGCTCCTGCTTGCCGGGTTCACCGCAAAGCTGATAGGCTTGTTCTGAAATTGGCATATACTCAACGCCTTTTGTTTTTTGCTGGGTAAAGTTGAGGCGTACTTGTTCGCCGACAACTTGTATTTCTTTCCATTTGAGTTTTTGAATATCGCAATGGCGAACGCCTGTTAATGCTGAGAAAAGGGCTGCACGCTTTAATATAGGGCGGTCGCATGGTGTTTCAGCCAGAATGTTTAATTCTTCAACTGAAAGGTGTTCCCTGCGGCTTTCCTGGTCTTGTATGCCTTTTATCTTTGCAGAAATATCCACGGTTAAATATCCATCAATAAAAGCTTGTTTTAATCCGGCTTTAAATATGCTGTAATAAGTGGCTGCGGTATTATGTGATACTGTGCCCTTTTTATTGCCACCACATGGAGCTGTAAGCATAAAACGGCGGATTTCTTCGGCTTTACTCAGGTTTATTTGAGAGAACGGGAGCGGCTGATTATTGGTAAAGAGTTTCAATAATTCCCCGACACGATTCCAGTTTACTATAATTGACTGGGAGCCGTTGCGGTGTCTGTCTTTTGAAACTTTCAAAAAGTATTCAATGAAGTCTATTTGCTGGCGTTGGTTCTGAACTGCAAGTTCAGCTTCTTTTTCTGTATATAAATCGGCGTTGTCATATTCCTTTTGGCGAATACTGCGTACACCATCAGCAAAAACACAGGCTTCCTGGTCAATGGTGCTTTTGCATTGAATGATACCGTTTACATCCCTTTTCGGTTTAAATGTTTTTGCACCATCGGCAGAAGTGCGGGCGGTTCTTGTTTTATCCCACACCGGGCTTGTTATTGTTCTATTAAGTGCCTCAATGATTCGTTGAGGTTTATCCGTGCCATTAAAAACAGGATAGCTTTCGAGTATCAAATACCATTCATTGTGATACTCAGACTTGCGAAGCTTAACAGTACATTTGGTTTTTGCGAGTTTCTTTTTCATGGTACTGCTTTTTATTTGTTAGAGAATAATCGGTCAATTTCGACTTTAGGAACATAAACGAATTTTCCTATTTGTTTTTTGGGAATGCTACACTTGCGTATCGTTTTATCAACCGTGGAAAGTGAAACGCCGTATTTCTGAGAGATTTCGCCAATGGTATAGCAATTGGCAGGGTCAAAATTGATTTCTTGTTTTGTGATTGTTGGTTGAATTGCTTTAGCAATTTCAACCTTTGGAAACATAGCCTCTATGTGAATCCGACTAATGCGGGTTAATCGCTCCCCAAGGTTGACGGCTGGGATATTACCTTTTCTGATTTGACGGTAAATGGTATCTCTTGAAATGCCAAATAAAACTACAGCTTCAGCAATGGAAATGTAAGGGCGGTCTGTTGGGATTTGCTCGGCCAACTGTTGGCGTTGTTCTTCTTGCTTTTCTTGCGCTTTCTTTTTGCGAGTTGCAGCCTCCGAACATTTCTTTGAGCAGAACTTAGAATACACAGTTTTAGCATTAAACTGAGTGCCGCAGATTTCGCAAGTCTTTGGAAGAATAAATTTGCTACCTGGCATATCAATCGTATTTAGAATGAATAGATAGTGATAAGTATTTATTAGTCGCACCTTACTGTTATTTAAGTCGCGTAACAAATATGTAGCAAATATACAAAAAATAATCGGATATATCAATAAGTAAGCATAAATAATAAAATAAAAAACCGCTGTAAACTAAGTATTTACAGCGGTTTGAATATGAATATTAATCCTTGTTTTTGGCTTTTACTTTACTAATGGTAAGCTTATACATCTGACTATTGCAATAGCCCAGAATTCTGTAGTGGGCATTTATACTGTCGCTGGCAAGCTCAGTCCAGAAATAACCGAATTGTTCCAATCCATTGCAGGTTCCATCCGGATAACGACGACCGCCCGGCAATGCTGTAAAACCAGTAAAATTATTGATCGACAAATCATTGCCAATGGCATCGGTTGTTTCATCTGTTTTCCAGTCGGTAGTTCCGGCTAACGCTTTCACCAGAAGTTGAGAAGTTCCCGGATTTTCTGAAACATATTCTTCCAGCACATGCCAATCAGCTGCTGTAGCCACATGCCAACCTTCAGGAGCAATATTTCGGGCATCTGTTATAGCATACCATGTATAAAGACGTCCATATTTTTTTACATTTTTCTCGTCACCTTTGTATGCCCATTGATATTTAGGTTCTTCTTTTGAGTCGATATTTTTCGAAGCAGAAGTTGTCGGAATCAAATCTCCATTACGATATTTTGTGACTTTCAGGTTCGAAGCCATCCAAACCTGATCACCAATTTGAATTGTGTGATAAGTGTTGCCATCGATATCCGTCAGCGTATCGTAAGTCAGCGTATCGTTAAACATAATCTGGCTATCCGTCGATGCCGGAAATTTTGTATCGACACAGGACGTGAATTCAATAAGAAAGACTACAATAACGAAAGGTAAAATTTTATTAATCTTATTCATAGTATAATTAAGAAGTTAAATATCTCAATGAAGCATTTTAAAAACCAGTTCTTTCATCAAATCACCTTCATCGGTTCCTGTATCTCCGATTCCTTTATAACGGGCATCCGTTTCACGGATATACGAAATTATATTCATCGTTTTCCATGCACCAAACACCTGAGCAGCTTTCTGATAATCTTTCACAAAATATGGATTCACTTTCAACTCGGAAGCCACGGAAGCAGGATTTTTATCCGATAAATAATGATAAATCATCAAATCGCTAAAAAACTTAAATAATTGCGAAAGCACCAACACCATTGGATTCGCTTTTTTGTTCTCGGCAAAATAACGGATAATCCGGTTTGCTTTTAAAACATCCTTATTTATCAAAGCTGCCTGCAATTCAAAAACATTAAAATCCTTACTGATGCCAATGTTTTTCTCAATAAGTTCAGGAGTTATTCGCGAAGAATCGGCTGATTTGGTCAGAATCAGTTTCTCGAGCTCGTTCACCAATTTGCTCAGGTCAGTTCCCAAAAATTCAGAAAGCATGGCAGATGCTTTATCATCAATGCCGACATTTTTCGATTTGCAGTAATTCGAAATCCAGCCGGGTACTTCATAGTCGCGAAGTTTCGACGATTCGTAAACTACGCCAATTTTACCCAATTCCTGAAACCATTTTTTTCGTTTATCGGGAGCACCGTATTTATAACAGAACACCAGAATCGTCGATTTCAAAGGATTTTGCAAATAATAAATCAAATCGTCCCAGGCTTTTATCAGTTGCGCTTCTTTTACTATCAGCACCTGATATTGCGCCATCATCGGGTAACGTTTTGCGGCATTAATCACGCTCTGAATTTCGACGTCTTTTCCATAAACGATGGTTTGATCAAACTCCTTTTCACCGGCATCCAACAAATTATCCTGAATATAATCGGAGATTACATCAATATAATAAGGTTCATCCCCCATTAAAAAGTAAACGGGGGAATATTTCTTTTGTTTTAAATTAGATAATATTTGTATGTGTGATAATAATTCCTGCTTTGCCATATCCGACCTTGTTTTAACGCGACAAGGTTACTCGAAACGTAAATGTTTGATTGTCTTACTCTTATTTATTATCGACGATAACGACTTCACACCGATTTTTATGTGTTCCTCCACAAAATTAGCTGTCACTTTTTTATCGCTTTCGGTAGTTTTTACACCATCTTCGTGCAATGGCATATCAGAAATCAATAACAATGCTCCGGTAGGAATTCCATTGTAAAATCCGGCCGAGAAAAGTGTTGCCGTTTCCATATCAATAGCAATAGCACGGGTAGCACGCAGGTTTTCTTTAAAAGTTTCGTCATGCTCCCACACTCTGCGGTTCATGGTGTAAACCGTTCCGGTCCAGTAATCTTTGCCTAAGTCACGAATATTTGACGAAACCGCACGCTGAAGACTAAAAGCAGGTAAAGCAGGTACTTCGGGTGGAAAATAATCGTTCGAGGTACCTTCACCACGAATGGCTGCACTTGGTAAAATATAATCACCGGTACTGTTTTTATCTTTCAATCCTCCACATTTGCCCAGAAACAAAACCGCTTTAGGATGAATCGCTGAAAGTATATCCATAATAAGTGCCGCGTTCGGACTTCCCATTCCAAAATTGATAATCGTAACTCCGTTTGCCGAAGCATTTGGCATACTACCCTCCCTTCCAATTACAGGAACATCGAACCATTGAGCAAACAATTCCACATAGTTATTGAAATTTGTAAGCAATATATGGTCAGTAAATTCTTCTAACGGACGTTTTGTATATCGTGGAAGCCAGTTTTCAACAATTTCCTTTTTTGTCTTCATATACTTCGGTTTTAAATATGTTTTTGTAATTTCGCAAAAAAATAGGAAATTCAGTTCAAAAACGAATTCGTTTTTCATTACAAATTTCACTTATCAGGCTAATGGATTTCATACATCCGAAAAAAAATAAGTGAAACAAAAATACTAAAAAATGTTGCAACTCAACCTTCCCCAATATAATTTTCGGATAAAAAAAGAAAACGAAAAATACTTCATTTTCGATTCGCAACGGAAACGATTCGTTTCACTTACGCCCGAAGAATGGGTTCGACAACATTTTATACGATTTCTGATTGAAGTAAAAAATTATCCTGCGGCTTATTTGGCTGTAGAAAAGCAACTGAACCTAAACGGAATGAAAAAAAGGTGCGACGCTATTCTTTATAATAACAATGCGTTGCCTGTTATGATAATTGAGTTTAAAGCACCCAGTGTGGCGATTAGTCAGGAAACATTCGATCAGGTGGCAGTGTACAATGCAAAATTAAAAGTGGATTATTTTATAATTAGCAACGGATTGGAGCATTATTGCTGCAAAGTAAACACCGAAAATTCAAAATATGAATTTCTCCCGGAAATTCCGGTTTTTCCATTTTGACTATTTAGCAAATAGCCACAAAAGTAGCGCAACAATCAGAAGTGAAGGCAACATATTCATGATACGCAACCTTTTTATTTCTAAAATATTAATTCCCAAACCTATTAGTAGAATCCCTCCCACACTCGTTAAGCCAAGTATAATATCCTGAGTAAAAAAAGAGCCGGCATACATGGCCAGCAAAGTGATTCCTCCCTGAAATATAATCAAGGGAATAGCGGACACAATGACTCCTACTCCAAATGCTGATGCCAGAATAACTGACGAAAAACCATCCATCAACGACTTTGTGAGTAATACTTCCGAAGATCCACCTGTTCCCTCATTAATGGCTCCAACAATCGTCATAGCTCCAATGCAATATAACAGAAATGCAGTAATCAGTCCTTCGGTAAACCGTTCGCTCCCGATATGAAGTTTCTTTTTCAGATATTCGCTCATCTTTTCAGCTCCGGCTTCCAAATTCCACCATTCACCTAAAAGCGAACCAATAGCAAGACTACTCACAACAATCAGAATATGTTGCATATTCCAAACCATGCTAATTCCAATAGCAATGGTAAACAATCCTACCGCCTGAAAATAAATTGTTTTAAACCTATCTGGCATACTTTTATTGAAAAGCATACCGGCAATTCCGCCAACAATAACAGCACCCGCGTTTACAAAAGTTCCAAGCATATTAGATTTTATAAATGAATGATTTTTTGAATAGTACAGCAAAATTAATAAAAATATAACTCCAAATATAAGTCTCGACAAAATAAATGGACTACAATTTGGAAATTATGAATTATGAATTATGAATTATGAATTATGAATTATGAATTAATAAATTTCCATTCACTGATAACTGTCGACTGTTCACTCTTCATCGTTTACTTTATAAATTTTTAAAGAAACAATATGTCAACAAAAAACGTTTACAAAGCAAATTTATATACATTTTTTTGAGTATTTTTGTGTCTTAATTTTAAATGATACCATCATGAATATTACCGACCGTTTTCTGAAATATGTTAGTTTCACGACTACTTCCGACGAAAATACAAACATGACACCCAGCACTCCTGGACAAATGATTTTTGCAAAATATCTTGTTGAAGAATTAAAAAACATTGGTTTAGAGGAAGTTGATTTAGACGAAAATGGTTACATCATGGCTACGCTGCCAGCAAACATCGATAAAAATGTTCCTACCATTGGATTTGTATCTCACATAGATACAAGTCCGGATATGACAGCAAAAAATGTAAAACCTCATATTATTGCCAATTATGATGGAAATGACATTTTGCTGAACGAAGAACAGGTGATATTATTCGAAACGGAAAAATTTCCTGAGATTCTACAATATAAAGGTCAGGATATAATTGTAACTGATGGAACAACTCTACTTGGAGCTGATGACAAAGCAGGAATTGCAGAAATCGTTTCTGCCATGGAATATCTGATTGAACATCCGGAGATTAAGCATGGAAAAATACGAGTTGGTTTCACTCCCGACGAAGAAATCGGACAAGGAGCTGATCATTTCAATGTAGAAAAATTCAATGCTGAATGGGCTTA
>QKGU01000084.1 GCA_003250325.1 Paludibacter sp. | reverse complement strand
AGTATCTTTCTTCTTTGATAGCATAATATATTTGCAAGATTTATGCATCAAATATACTAAAACTTGCAGATATACACAACACTTTTAAGATTTATTTTACTGATAATCTTATGTTTATGGACTTTTTAAGGGTCGACTAAATAATAGTTTTTTATTTGTCACATGGACGTTTCATATAATTATTTGAATAATGGGAATAATGTTATTCAATGGAATTTTCACATAAGATTCGCTTACTACAAAAATAAATTAAATATCTAATTATGACCTTGTGTGTTTATATATAAAATGGCATGCATTTGATAACCTTTACCATTAGCTAAGTACCATATTAATTAATATTCAATTCATCTTAGGATGGATTCTCGCTATTAATCAAAAACAACAAGTAAGATTACATAAATTCGAATAAGTAATTTCACATGCTATAAATACTGTTAGCCATTTTAGTTGTTTTCGCCCGTTTGTTTTACTTTTGAACCGGAAACAGCGTAATATAGAATATATAATTCGCTAATTATTACTAATATCCATGTCCAACGCCAACTAAATGCATCTGCTAAACCTCCCTGTAATAGCGGAATAAATGCCCCGCCCAATACACCAATCATAAATACTCCGGATGCTTTTGAAGTGTATTTGCCTAATTTGTTAACGCATAAGGTAAAAATTGCACCCCACATAACAGAGTGAAATAATCCTACTGTAACCAGTAACCACGGATTATTAATTGCTATCGCAATACAAATAGAAACTATGGCCAAAATACTTGTTATTGCCAATTGTGTTTGTGCTGATATATTGTTCAATGAACTGGATATCAAACGACCAACAAGCATTCCACTCCAGTATAAAGTGGCCATTAATGCTGCATTCGTAGCATAAGAACCGCCTAAACTTATTGCAAATAAGTTGATGTTTGCTCCAATGGCAACTTCAGCACCCACGTAGAAAAAAATAGCGATTACACCTAGTGTTAAATGACTAAACGACCAGATATTCTTCGGTAGTATCTCACCTTTTACAGTTTTTGTTTCTTCGATTTCGGGCAATGCAATACGAGATAAAACAAGTGTTACAATTCCAATCACGACCATAAGTGCTAAAAATGGAACCATAAGTTGATTTACCTGTACTTCTTCCATCGAGAGTCCACCAAACACAATACCTGTAACAAAATAAGGTGCTATGGTTGTACCAATTGAATTGGATGAACCACCAATGTTCAACCGTTGAACAGGCTGAGTTCCTTTGACTTTACAAGCTGTTAAGTAAGGATTTAGAACAACTTGCATAAATGTAGCCGAAGTTCCCACCACAAAAGAACCAAATAGGAATATGAAAAAACCTACAGGAACTGTTGCATCAGAAATTTGAACTACAGATGATGGATATTGTTCGAAATAAAATGATGAATAGAAAAATATACCTAACCCTACAATCATGAGCAATAAGGCGCGAATTAATGTGCCTTTATAGCCATATTTTGTTACCATAGAAGAACCAATACCACCAGTAAGTGGATAGGCCATAAACCATGAAAAAGAAATTAAAGTAGCAAAAGTATTTTTTAATGAACCGGCATTGCTCAAAAAAGCAGCTTTTAACGGTCCTTGAAACTGACCATTGGCAGTGGTTAAAAAACCAACAATAAAAAATAAAAATACCAGCGTAATAAATGGGCCGATATAGTTGACCTCTGTATTGGATTTGTTTGTCATGTTAATTTTATTTTTGAGATAATCTGGTTTCTATAGCTTTTTTAATTTCATTTACAGGTGGTATGTTCGAAATAAAAGTTACCTCACCATCAATACATAAAGTTGGTATGTTGGAAGCACCAATTGCAGCCATAAATTCAATACCTTCTTTGGTTTTTATTGAGCGTTCTATCACTTCAACTCTATCTCCAAATGATTCAGCGGCAATTCTTGTTGCTTCTACCATATATTGACAAGGTGCACAACTTGATGAATCAAGAGTAACCACATCTAATATAACTTTTGGCGAACTTGAATAAACTGATTTATCAATTGGAGTTACGTCCATAACTTTTGCTTCCATAGCACGTACAACGTCTTGTCTGTAACTGTCAGTTATTAAGTTTGTTATGGCAATTATGTTTTCTTTTGGTGTAGCATAAGCCAAGTCACAACCCGGAGCAAGAATAAATCCTTTGTTTCCGCCAATGTCCATACAATCAACAGCATT
>QKGU01000402.1 GCA_003250325.1 Paludibacter sp. | reverse complement strand
CACAATGCGTTTCTGTTAAACCGATTTATTGAGACTTTCGGTATAAAACCTAAAACCCTAAAAAGTCACCACCATGTCAAAGAACTACTGTATTTCGGCACGAAAGCCGCTTAATTATTATATTTTTCTAACGGACTATTGTTGGCTGTTATAATCAAACAATCTGTTCCGCTTTCGGGCTCTTTCCCTAACGCTACATTACTTCGTTTATAGTATTGAAGTTCCTTATTACCACCACCCTTTCCATTAGATACTATTTCCCAGTTATTGGTCTCATCAAGTGTTTTTGCATCAAAATTATCTTCCCAAACCAATCTGTATAAATTGTCAGAAGAGTTGGTTGATTGAGAACGGACACAAGCTATCGAAAATAGAATAAAAGCTAAGGTTGTAAAGAAATTGTGTTTTAATTGCATTATGATAAAAATATATAGATAAATAGTAATTGATCATGAAATCGATATCATGCAAAAATAAAAATGATTTTACTTATAAAGAAAAAAAAGATTTCTCAAATTCTCAAAACAAGGAACATATCAATACACAATAATTCTCAAACAAAAACAATATAATACTATATATCAATTACTTATGCAATAATATGCTTTAAAACACATTTCACAGGCCAATTCATCCTAAAATTTATACTATTATTGACTTAATTTTAATGTTCATTAATATGTTATTCGTTTTACAATGAAAAAATTTATATCACTCTATTCGTTTTTAATTGTTTATACAGCAGGCTTTTCAATTCAACCCATGGTCAGAAATTTTAGCCGAATTGATTATAAGTCGGGGACACAGAACTGGGCTATTGTTCAGGATAAAAAAAATTCGATGTATTTTGCCAATAATTTTGGACTATTAGAATTCGATGGAAAGAATTGGACTACTTACCCTATTGACAATGGCACAAATGTAAGATCCTTATTATATGGTAATGATGAAAAATTATATGCCTCATCTTTTAATGAATTTGGATACTATGAACAACTTTCTACCGGACAATTCAGATACCATTCTCTTTTGAGCAAATTGACAAATAAGAAATTGAACTCAAATGAGTTATTTTATATTCATCAGGGAGAAAATAAAATCTATTTTCAAGGAGACAATTCAGTTTTAAGCTATTCCAAAGGAAGATTAAGAAATTATCCATTTGAAGCTAAAATAGATGCATCTGCTTGCATAAACAATATTTTAATAGTTACAAACAGTGAAAGAGGGGCTTTTATGCTAACAGGAAATATATTTGTCCGACTTTCGGGATCAGATATATTGACTAACAAAAAAATATGCTCGATATTACCCTACGAAAAGAACAAGATATTGTTTGTGAGCAGCTTTAACGGTGTTTTTGTGTTCGATGGAAATACAATCGCACCGTTTAATACCGGGATTGATGAGTTCCTAAAATCAAATCAGGTTTTTTGCGCAACCACAAATGGTAGAGAAATTGTATACGGAACTGTTCAAAAAGGGATTGCCGTACAAAACATAGCGGATAAAACGGCAGTTTTTGTAAATACATATTCAGGGTTACAAAACAACACTGTTTTGAGCGTTGCATTTGACAACCAACAAAATCTGTGGTTAGGGCTTGACAAAGGAATTGATTATGTACTCCTTAATAGTCCAATCCGCAATTTATTTGGAACAAACAATTTATATGGAGCCGGTTACACTTCGCTATTAAAGAACAATGTGTTTTACTTTGGCACAAATCAGGGTCTCTATACTTCTCCGTCACCACTACCGAATAACCCCACTCCACTACAGCTGAAACTTGTAAATGGAATGGAAGGCCAGGTTTGGTGCTTAAACAATATAGACAACAATATATTTTGTGGAACAGATCGTGGTGCTTTTATTATAAATTCCGGTGAAAAAATCAAACAAATTACAGAACTACCCGGCACCTGGTTTTTCCGACAATTGAGAAAACATTCCAATATTATTCTTGGCTGTTCCTATCGTGGACTTTTTATTTTAAAAAAGAAAGAGGCTAATTGGGAGTTTTCGCATTTTCTGAAAGGTCGTTTTTCTGAATCGAGTCCCATGTTCGAAGAAGATAACGATGGAACTATTTGGTTTAGTCATTGGCAAAAGGGGTTATTTCGGCTTCATTTAAGTCAAAATCTGGATAGCATCACAAAGGTTGATGTATTTGATACATCAAAAGGTTTTCCAAGTAATAGGAACAATACTGTATTTAATGTGGGAGGAGAGTTAATATTCTCCTCTGAAAACGGATTTTATTTTTATGATAAGAAAAACGACAAAATGGAGAAACATGAAAAGTGGAATAAGCTATTCTCCGGCACTCCGCGTTACATGCGGTTACACGAAAGTCCGAATGGAGACATTTGGTGCATATCAGGTCAGTTTGTAGGTTTGGTAAAGAAAAAAGGAAAGAATAATTATCAAATGGATTCACTGACTTATCATATTCTACAGCCTAAAATTAATACCGGGTTCGAACACTTTAATTTTTTGGACAATCATAATTTATTATTGAATACCGAAGACGGATTTTGTTGGATTAACACAAATAGAAAAATAATTAACAATAGCACTTTTAAGGTGTTTCTGCACAAAGTCTCAATTACCAGTGACAAAAATTCTCTTGTTACAAGGAGAGATTATTCTGCAAACAAAGATTCTGTAAACGAATTTAAGCATGAGCAAAATTCTATTCGTTTCGAATTTATTGCACCCGAATACAGGAATTCAGGAGTTGTTCAGTATAGTTGCAAACTGGAAAATTATGACAACGATTGGTCGGAATATAACAGCGACAACATAAAAGAGTACACTCAACTGCCTAAAGGAAATTATGTTTTCAGGATAAAAGCGAAAGACATGCTTGAGGCCAAAGAAGCAACTTATTCTTATTACTTCACAATCTTACCGGCATGGTACGAAAGTCAACTTGCCTATATTTTTTATTTCATCTTGCTTATAGCTTCTATTTTTCTTTTAATTGTTTGGATTAATAAACGTTCAAAAAAAGGAGCATTGGAGATGGAAAAACAAAAAGAATTAGAATTAAAGGAACAAAAAAAACAATACGAAGCAGAAACATCTGAGAAAAAGAAGGAGATAAAGGAGCTTAAGAACCAGCAATTACAATACGAGTTAAGACATAAGTCGCAAGAACTTGCAAGTTCGACAATGAATTTGATCAGAAAGAACGAAATGCTTCAGGAAATCATAGACAATATATCGAAAGTAAGTGGAGAATTGAAGAAAAGTACCGATGTTAGCAGTATTTTATCTCAGTTAAATAGAATGGAAAGGAGCATTAAGCAAAATATAGAGCAGGACGATAACTGGAAACGTTTCGAAGAGAATTTTGATTTGGTATATGAAAATTATCTTAAACGATTAAATGAAGCATATCCAAGTTTGAGTGTAAGCGACAAAAAACTTTGTGCTTATCTTAAAATGGACTTAACTTCCAAGGATATTGCTCAATTGATGAATATGACATTAAGAAGTGTTGAGATGAACAGATATAGGTTAAGAAAGAAGCTGGAATTGGACAGGGATGTGAACTTAGGAGAATTTCTTCAACGATTCTAACATAAACAACAACGACTTTTGAGTGTTTCTCAAAAGTCGTTGTTGTTTATAAAAGAATATGATTTATGGTGCCAATAAAATCATAATAACAAAAGGAATTATTATCACAGCAAGAAAAACAACATCTTTCATTTCCAACTTTCTCTTTTTCATGATGGTAAAATCTTTTATATAATATCAAATTTAAAGGTTAATTCATTATCTAAAATAGATAACGCCAAATTTTCAACTATATTATATTTGCTTTAAGAAATTTGAATAAATAATGTGAAAATTTCGAGTCCAAATTAATTACTCTATGAACTATATACTTTCAACATTAATCTAACAAACAGACGTGTACAACAATAAATCAATAATGAATCCTCTCGCAGGGATATATTTAGTAAGATGATTTTATAAAATAGCACCTATTTTTTTATCACATTATGCAATTCTATTTTATTATTAACATCTGTGATTTGCAACAAATACTCTCCCGAAGGGAAGTTGGACATGCTAATATTTGTTGTATCAAACGCTCTCAAAATCTGTTTACCTGAAATACTGTATACGGCTATGCATTTAGGAACGTCTTCACCCTTAATTGAAATATTATCAATTGTAGGATTAGGATATACATCGAATTTGTTTTTTATTGCAATCCCATTTTTTACTGAAGTATCTAACGCAGGGCCATTGTACACTTCATTGCTACCTCCAAGTTGATATACACGCACGTAATCAACGTACATTTTTGCTTCATAATTATTTGCGGCGTTTAATGCTGTAATATTATTGATATCCCATATTTGAGTAAAATTGCCTCCGATAGCGAGGTTGAAAATAACATAAAACGGTTTGTGAAAGTAATTACCTGTAGTCTCAGCAACAGCGTCTCCACTAATCGCCATTTCAACTATATTCACCTTAAGAGGATCGGCATCCGTTCCAAAATAGCTTTTCAATGAATTGTCATCCCAAATTAATGTAAACAAATAAAAACCGTCCTGAATACTTGTTGCATTTGTATACTCATTCCCCCAATTAGGATAAGAACCATTGTTCCAACTTTCTCCCCAGTGAAACCATGTACTGAGATATCTATCCTGCGTTCCGTTGTTGATTCCGTTTGCGTTCCCCATTTCCATAATGTCAATTTCACCACATTTAGGCCAGCCTACGTTTAAATGATCAGCACCCAACATCCAGAAGGCAGGCCAAAGCCCGTTAGCCGTAGTTGGCAATTTAATTCGTGCTACGATTTTACCATTTCTGAAAGACATTTTACCCAATGTGTTTAAACGACCCGATGTGCATGTTTTTCCTGAATAATTCTCTCTTTTTGCCTTAATGATCAGACAGTTTGCTCCTGTCATCGGTTCTCTACCTATCGAAATATTTTCACGACGATAATATTGTAATTCACTGTTACCTCCTCCTTCACCATTTACCTCTATCACCCAGTTATTCGTTTCATCAAGAGTATTTCCATCGAAGTTATCCTGCCACACCAAATGATAATCAGAAGTTGCGTCAGCTGATTTATATGGTAAACTTTGAGCATAAACGAGTTGAAAAAAGATAATTCCTAAAAGACAAAAGACAGATTGTACTAGATTACTCATTACATTGATTTTTTGAGATTATAAAATTAACAGGAATAAAATTACCTTTATTCACTGCAAAAAACTTCTTTTCATTGATTTTAAAGACTTTATCAGACTAAATATTCTGAATTAATTGTTCAATTAATTTTTAATCCCGAACTGATGTTCGTAAGTCTATTTACTATTAACAACGGAGAGCCAGTTTAAAGCCAATCGACCACTGGTGAGTTTTAACCGAATTGTATGCTTCCCAGCACTTATACCAACCGGGGTTGATTTATTATTCCAGATATTTTCTGCACCCGTTTTTTCAAAATTGCAAGTTGCAGATATTTTGCCATCCACGTAAATTTCTATAATGGAATTGTCAGTTGTTGCATAGCGAAAATTTATCATTTTTGAAGATTTTCCAGATGTCTCTATCTGGTATTCAAGCCAATATCCAGGTAATAATTCATAAATTTCCAGAATACCATTAACATCAGTTGTTGGTCTTACTTTTATCGAATAAGTATAACTTCCGGATTTCACGCCATTAACAGTATTTAAAGAACTATAGTGTTCAGCTGGAATTTCCTGCGTTTGAGTATAATATACCGATTTATCCTGTCTTGACATATTTACATAAACCAATCCTAGAGGTGAAAGTTTATAAGGAGTAGTTTTCGTAAGTAACTGCATGTAAGGATAAGAATCTACACTTCCGCTTGTACGTGGAATAAACCAAGCATAACGAGCTATACAGGAATCGGATTCAAGAAAATTTACTGCATCACTCATATATTTCATTTGATCTGATGCACTTCCAATACTCGGTTCCCATGCACAAAATTAAAAGTTCCGATACGGCTGGCATCAAAATTTCCATTCCATGCCATTGGAATAAAATCAATATTATTCTCAGTCGTGGCAGTATTAATGGCTGCATTCACATCTGGTGCCCAGTTATAAAACCATGACACTCCTGGTGAAAGAAGTTTTGCATCATCAATAATAGAAAAGCTATAAGGTACGCCACGTTTTAAACTACGCAATTGAGCTTGTTCTAAAATCGGTTCATTATTTGTGCAAGCAATAAATAAGAATAAGGATATCAAGAAAAATATAAATTCAAAAAGATCAGACTTATATTTTAATGATGATTTACTCATGGTAAAATTAATTAGAAAAGCAGGAAGCTAAAGTTCATCCATTACAGTGCATGAAACTATTTACGTTGGTATACCCTTACATAATCTACTTTCATAAGAATCTGATTACCAAAAATTGTATCATCGATAGTTCCGCCCATCGTCCCACCCAAAGCCAGATTCAGGATAATATAGAAATTATCAGTAAACGGCCATTGTCTAACATCATCTACATTGTTCGCTTGCCATTTAGTAGCAGTTAAATTACCATCAACATAAAATTTGATACAATCATCACCATCATCAATGCTCTTCTCCCACTCAATCGAATATGTATGAAAATTATTCTCGATTCCAACCTTATAATTTCTGCTTGACCAAGAATTCCCTCCATTTTTTTCTGCAGTATGTAAAGCATGAGATATCATCGTAGGATTAGAACCTATATGTTCCATAATATCAATTTCGCCACATGTTGGCCATGAGCCATATCCGAGCATCCAAAAAGCCGGCCAGGTTCCCGCACCTGAGGGCAAACTAATTCGTGCCTCTATCTTTCCATAAGCAAAATCAATTTTATTTTTTGAATTTATACGTCCGGAGGTATATCCAAAGCCTTGATAATTTTCTTTCTTAGCCTGAATTACCAGTACCCCATTTTCTATTCTCAAATTATCTGTACGTCCGGTATAATACTCTGATTCACCATTACCCCATCCCCAGTTTCCATTTCCGATATCAATATTCCAGTTCTTAGTATTTAATGAATTTGTTTCGAATTCATCTGACCACACCAAACTATAGCCAGGATTTTGTACATTGACTTTACATGAAGCAGATTCACCATTAGACGTTGCTGTAATTATTGCTTCACCTTCCTTTTTGGCAGTAATTATTCCGTAAAAAACTGTAGCAACAGACTCATTACTTGAAGTCCATACAATCCCATCACTCGAAGCTGGAGTTACTTTTGCAACTATAGTGTATGACTCTCCTGTTTTTAATGTAAGTTCTGAATAATCTACTGTAATTGAATAATCAATCTCCTTTTCGCAACTAACAATTAATGACAAAAAGAAAAACAACCAAAGGTATTTTATATGTTTCATGTAAAAATATTTAATATGTGTATCAGGACAGACAACCAAGCCTGTCCTGCCTGTTCTTAAATTTTATTTTTTATAGATAAAGACTGCATCAACATCAAGTGTTGTTCCTGAGGTTCCTCCACTTAAACCACAGAATACGTTCAACGCAGCAGTATTGCCAGTTCTGTATTTCAAACCTTCATTGACCAAAACAGACATTGGGATATCAAAGTAATTCCATTCACCGTCAGTTGTAAAATCAGCATATGGAACATATGATTTATTATTATCAACAAACGTAGCTGAGCCTAAAACAAAGCCACCATTTGCATCGCCGGTACCATTCATATAAAATCTATGAGATTTTCCAGTTTGTTGACTTTTAATTGCAATATGGAAATAATAACCATCAGGATTATCGGTAACTGTCGCTAATTTGTCAAGTTCTGTAAGTTTTGCACAGTTAATTCCAAAACCAGACCATCCTACATTTTGTACAACAAGACTTAACCAATCTGTAACTTCTCCAAAAGAGTTGGGACCTACACAACTTCCAGCAGCATAAGTATCGCCGGTAGACCAAATGTATAGATTTGTTTGATTATCATCAATTCGATAATCACCAACAATTTTATCTGATATTTTTTGAGCTGATACCTCATCTAATAAGATTAGATAATAATTGCTTCCTTCTAATGAAGCATCTCCGATATTCCCTGAAGTTGCAGTAACTGTAACAGAACATGTTGCAGAGAAAGAACCACATGAAGCAACAATTCTTGTTGTACCAACTTTAACTCCTGTAACTACACCATTATTTACTGATGCAATAGTAGCATCCTGACTTGCCCATGTAACAGTACCATCTGCGTCTTTTGGCAAAATAGTAGCAGTAAGAGTAGCAGTTTCATCAACGGCTACCGAGATTGAAGCTTCGTCAAGAGTAATACCTGTAACAGGTTCGTCTGTTTTACATGAGCTGAATAAAATAACAGCTGCACTCATTGTTAAAATAAATAATTTTTATGATTATCCGCAAAGTGTCCTATTGTAAATTTTCGATTTAAAATCTGGAGTATAAGAAACGGCAGTAATAAGCAGTCTGTCGAATATTTTTTCTCCAAAATATCTTCTGTTGAATTTATAGCAGAACTCATTGAGATA
>QKGU01000233.1 GCA_003250325.1 Paludibacter sp. | reverse complement strand
CTGACCGACTAAATTTTTTGTTATATCTTTGCCCATATAGTCTATGTGTTTGTGGTAAAACAAAAGTACTATATCGGGGGAAGTTATCGCTTAGATGGCTTCCCTTTTTGCTAAATCAATTTTTTGTCGGTCAGTAGTGAAAAATTATGAATATTAGATTGATCCTTTTAATGGCTAGCTGCCTGCTTCCGGTTTCATTATTTTCAAGATCAGAAAAAAATCAAAAAAACGATTTTGACTCTTCTCAATGGGAATATGTTATAAAAGATAAAACACTAGATCCTGCAAAAGTTTTTTCGTTCGAGAATAATATTTTAAAAATATCCGGGATTTCTTCTGGATATATTCGGACAAAAAAAATGTACAAAAACTATGATTTAAGTTTAGAATGGCGTTGGACACAGAAATTTGGGAATAGTGGAGTGCTTGTACATATTCAACCCAAAGATACTATTTGGCCGGTTTGTTATCAGGTACAGCAAAAAGTTCAGGCAGCCGGCGATATAATTTGCATGAATGGATTTTGGGCCAAACAGTGTACCGATTCAGTAAAGTTCACAGTTGCCAAAAAGCTCGATTCCAACGAGAAGAAATTGGGTGAATGGAACAGCATGAAGGTTATTTGTCGGAAAAATAAAATTACCGTTTACATAAATGGAGTCCTGCAAAACGAAATTACGGGACTCACTTCAAATAAAGGTTTCATTGGATTCCAAAATGAAGGAACGCCTCTTGAATTCAGAAATGTAAAGATAAAAAATTAAGGTTGCCCGGGATTTGGACAACCTTAATTAGGGGTGTAAACAAACTAAAAAAAGTTCACTAGATTAAGGTGTATATTTCCCTTTTTTAAGATCTTGTGAATCTAAACTTAATGACAGTTACAAAAGTAATCTGTGTAATAATAAATGCTAAGGCAATTTGTAAATTTGTTGACGCAAAAGGTAAAAACTGTTACAGAACGAGCTTTTTGTGGATTAGTATAGTATAAATATGCAATTTTTCTTGCCTGACTTCGATGAATCCAACTAAGCAGATTCTATTAAAATGCTAGAGAAATACTGATTCTGAACGATCGCCCCGGCATGGGGAAAAAGCGGATAATGGAATAGTTTTGATTGAAGATATTAAGCGCTTCAAGGCTTGCGGAAATTCTTGAAGTTTTGTAATGAAATTCCCGCGAAAGCGATATGCTATGATCGGTATATCCGGGCAACCGGTTTTCTGCATAATTCTGAAATCCTGCATAGCGGTGTCCGGACCAAAGAACCGAATAAGACACATTAATGAGTGGAGTTTCGAGTGCCACTTTCCCCGAACCAGAAACGCGTGGAGTGTATTGGAGTTGATGCAGATAAGTGCGCGCATCGTTTGGATCGGTAACGTTTAGTGCACGTTGATAGGTGTGAGTGTAACCAAGTGCCAGATTGATATCTTTTTTTAATTGAATTGTCGTTTCCGCAGTTAAATCAATTCCATTGATATTTACTTTCCCGAGATTTACGGTTTGCCAAATGGCATTGTTTTTAAGAGGTATTGCCACGATTTTGTTTGTCACATCGTTGTGATACACATCAGTTGTAATTGAGAGCAAGGGTAGCCAATGATTTATCGCAGCTGAATATGTAAGTCCGACATTGAATTGGTTGGCATTTTCGGGCTTCAGATCAACGCTTCCTACGCGGAAATAGTATAAATCATTGAAAGTAGGCAATCGAAAAATATTTTTGTAAAAGGCTCTCAGTCTTAAATCCGTATTTGAAAAGGGCTTTATACTAACACTCGCAAAAGGTGAGATTCTCCGTTGATCGTCGGCTGCTTCGCCGGATTTCACGGTTTCGGTTACAGCTGTACTTAAGATACTAGCGGTTGCTAGAATATTGTTCGTAACATATTTTGCCGCAATTACAGAGAGCCAACTAAAACGACTAGGACTGGCAAAATCAGTTGAATTAGCAACCATAGTGTTGAACGATAAATCGGTTGAAACGGAGAATGATAGATTTTCGAAAGCTCTGAATAAAACAGAGGCTGATCCGTAATACTCTTCCTGCCAATAAGTGCTTTTTAGCATTCCATCGGCATCTAAATATGCAGAATCGACATAATTCATATAGCCGTTATTGTATTTCGCATTCATCTGAAATCTCCAGACGTTGGAAAAATTATTTTCGTAATGAGCTTGCGTGAAAAAAGTTCTGTCATTTATTCGCTGCGAAGTAAATGCATCTTCGTTGTACAAAATGGTAGCACCCGGTAATCCCCGATCGGAGCTGTAGAAATAGGATTTGATATATGCGGATTCGTTTTCCGAAAAATTGGCGTATAAGGCACCTTCAAGTCGCAGGTTTTGAACATCCGAATTTTTCCGGATTTCCATTGATGCACTATCATTGGCAGAATATCCGTTTGTGAGTGAATAAGGATATTCACCGTTTGCCGAAAGCCATTCTCCGCTAATTGAAGCCGAAAGTTTTGAGTTGATCTTCTTTTGCAACCCAAATGCTGGATTCATTAACCCAAATGATCCGGCTTTCAAGCTTACTTTCCCGTTGATCGTTTTCGTTCCATCGAAATGTGGAGCAACTGTCCGGATATTCAGCACCGAAGCTGAGGCGAAAAGTCTTGCGGGTTGAAAAATATTGTCGCTTTGTCCGTTGTTGAGCGAAAGCATATCCACGTTATCCAATGAAAAACGGCCAATATCTATTTGCCCGGTTTGGCAATCGGAGAGCGTGATACCATCGTAACTAACGGCTGTGTGGTTCGCCCCCAGGCTACGGACAGAAACCGTTTTTAATCCGCCAATGCCTCCATAATCTTTCACCGAAACACCGGAAAAGTATTTTATGGCATCCGAAATCTGTAGTGCATTTAATTTCTCAATTTTTTTTGAACTCAAAATTTGGAGCGGTGAGGCCGATCGAACTTCGGCATTTCTGTATTGTTCCGTAATCGTCACTTCCGGTATCGAATACACCTTGGCAGTATCCACTTTGTCTTCTGCAAATAATTGTGCGGACACAATTAAACAGCAAAAGATAATAGTGTATTTAAGCCAGGAAATAGAACCGAATAGTTTGAGAAACATACAACCTTTTGGTTTTGCTACAAGAGTGTAGTTGCCTTTTTTGAGTTTTGTTGAAGGCGAAATTAATATAAGGGACAAAAGTAAGGAAAATAATTTACTCTATCGGTTTTTTGTAAATGCTGGACATTTACAGCTTGTTCGATTGGCGTAACCACCAGTTCGCAATTTTATTGTAAAATGCCTTATCGGAATAAAAATGAATGTGCGGATATCCGGCAAGTACACTTTTATAAGTTAAGCCTCCTTGCCACTGACGGTTTATCTCGGTTTTTCTGATTGAAAATACGGTTTCAAAGTTTTTATCAGGATGATTTGAAACCAATAACGAATGATGAAATTCATGCGCCCGCGTTTCTGCCTCTTCCCAATTGATGGTGCAATAACCGAAATTTTGCAAACGTGCCGTCATTTCGGTGTAACAATTAAAAATCCCGCACATTGGATAAAATGCCCCGTCCTGCGATTTGATACCTTCAGTCAGGTACATTAATCCTCCGCATTCGGCGTAAACAGGCATATTGTTCTCAACAGCACTTTTGATGCTTTCAATCATGGATCGATTTTCACTCAATTCGCGTGCAAAAACTTCAGGATAACCGCCTCCCAAATACAATGCATTCGCCTCATCAGGAATCTGCTGATCGGTAAGAGGACTGAAAAAGAGCAGTTCAGCACCGCACTCTTGCACTAAATCAAGATTAGCCTGATAATAAAAACTGAATGCTTTGTCGGAAGCCACTGCCAGTTTTAAACCACTCAATTTGGGATAATCGGGCAAGGGAGTAGGTTCGTTTTTCGTTTCAAAAGTGGTATATTGCAATAATTTATCCATATCGCAATGTTGCTCAAGCGAATCGGCAATGCGATCAGAGATAGAAGAGAGTTTATTTACTTCATTAGCCTGAACCAATCCGAGATGACGACTTTCGAGCGCGATTTCCTTGTCGGAAGGAAGGTAACCAAGGCACGGAGTCTGACATTGCTTTTGAATATATTGTTTTAAAAATGCGAACTGATCATTGGAATAAACATGGTTCAGGATAACTCCGGCAATTCGGATATTTTTATCAAACTGAACAAAACCATTGATAATGGCAGCCACACTTTGATACAATGCCTTGCAATTAACCACCAAAATGACGGGCAGCTGAAGTAATCGGGCAAGCTCGGCAGTACTTCCTTGTGTTTTTTCTCCGAGACCATCGTACAAGCCCATTACGCCTTCCACTATGGAAATATCGCTATTAGTTGAGTATTTATCGAAAAGAAACTGGATAGATTCATCACGCAGCATGTAACTGTCAAGATTATGGGAATATTGTCCGGTTGCAACACGATGAAAAGCCGGATCGATATAATCGGGACCTACTTTGAATGGAGCGACCTTGTAGCTTTTTCGACTGAAATACCGCATCAAACCGATGGTGATAGTTGTTTTTCCACAACCGCTGTTGGTACCTGCTATAATAAATCCGTTTTGCATAAATTCTTGTTCGATAGAAAATTAAATTTCAAAATGTTTAATTTCGCCGTATTCCACTTTGTAATCGGCGAAGGCAAGTTCAATTTGCACCAGTCCGAGCAGGATAGCCACTGAACGGATTACTCCGGCATGGGTAAAAATCAAAATCTGTTCGTATGACTCAGCTCTGAGATCTTCCAGAAAATTTTTTACACGTTCCAGCTGATCGGAAAAAGATTCACCATTTGTAGTGCGTACATTGATCCAATCATTGTACCATTTCTCTATATTTGGGTCGGCTATTTCGCTCCACGGAGTTCCTTCCCAGTCGCCAAAATTTAATTCCATAAGTCGCTTATCCAATACAGGGTGTGCGAATCCACAATAAGAAGCCAATTTTGTACAGCGTTGTGAAGTGCTTGAAAATACTTTGTCAAAAGAAGAACCGTTCAATTGTATTTTGACCTTTTGCGCTTCTGTTTCAAAGGTGTCGGATACATCCACATCGGTTTGTCCGTAACAAATGTTCGGACCAAAAGCGACTGAAGTATGGCGAATAAGCGTTAGTTTCATAATTTTATCAGTAATCCGATGTAAAAACTGAGTTCGCAGAGTAAAGCTGTAGCACCGCAAACATCTCCGGTATAGCCTTGTATCTTTTTCTTCGAAAGTAAGAAGATAAATAACATGGTTATTATGGGGAAAATGGCTGCGAACCAAATGTGTCTTTCTAAAAAGAAGTACAAGGGCAAACTTCCGGCAACAAATGCAATGCTTAGTTTCCACCACGAAAGTTTGTCGTAGGTGGTTTTGCTTTTGCTATCACTTTCCGGTCTTGCATAAGGTAGAATATTCATCATAATGCTGGTAATAAATTTGGAAAATGGATCGGCAGCTGCCAAAGCCAATGGAATCAGCTCCTTAGGCAAAGATGAGAGTGTGCTCACCAACAACAAATAATAAAAGATCAAACCGAGAACGGAGTAACTTCCGGCGTGAGAATCCTTCATGATTCGCAGTATGTCCGCTTTGTTTCTACCACCGCCAAATCCATCAAAAAAATCGCCTAAACCATCTTCGTGAAAACCGCCGGTGAAAATCACCCTAACACCTAATGCCATGATAATAGCCACCAAAGGAGGAAAAAGCAGCGAAAATCCCCACCAACTTACTATTGTAATTCCGGCAGTCATCCAGCCTGTCAACGGCCAGAAATAAATCATGCTTTTGTAACTTTCCGAAGGAATATTTTTCAATTTCCACACCGGAATTCGGGTGAAAAAAGTGATAGCAGCCAGCAAATCGTTAAGAATTTTCATTGATGGGGATTTTATTTCAGAATTTATTATTCAAAATACTTGGTTACCTTGGCATGTTGAAATGTATTCATTTCGTTAATCATACGAACGGCCGATTCAATAAGCGGGTAGGCGCAAACAGCTCCGGTTCCTTCGCCCAAGCGTAAATCGAAAAACAACAACGGTTTGGCATTCAGATAATCCAGCACCAGCTTGTGCCCGGCCTCATCTCCCTGATGACCGAAAATACAGTATCCCAGCACTTCCGGATAGAGTTTGGACGCAGCCAGAATGCAATTGGTCATAATAAAACCATCAATCAGAATCACCATTTTCAGTTCAGCAGCACGCAACATAGCTCCTACAGACATCACCATTTCGTAACCGCCAAAATAGCACATCCTATCTATCACAGAACCATCGCCGGAATAATTGTCCAAAGCCTGTTTCAGAATGCTGTATTTACGTTTTACGCCTTCGCTATCGAAACCGCTTCCGGCTCCTACGCATTGTTTCAAATCGATATTGGCAAAACAGGTCATCCACATGGATGAAGAAGAAGTGTTGCCGATTCCCATTTCGCCAAAGCTGATAATGTTGCTACCTTCTTCGAAACATTGATCCACTACCTGAGCACCACGTTCGATGCAAAGTTCGTATTCCTCGCTGGTCATTGCCGCTTCGTGCAGATAATTCCTCGTTCCCTTGCGCACTTTCAGATCGGTCAATCCTTCTAATCCTTCGAAATCGTAATTGATACCACTGTCCACCACTTTCATGCTGAAGTTGTGTTGACGAGCCAGAAAATTGATGCCTGCACCACCTGCCATAAAATTGAAAACCATTTGAGGAGTTACTTCGGCAGGCGAATAACTCACTCCTTCGGCAACGATGCCATGATCGCCTCCAAAAATAATGTGATAGGGATTTTTGAGTGTGGGACTGAGCGTTTGCTGAATGGTTCCAATCTGAATAGCCAATTCTTCTAGCCGACCGAGCGATCCTTTTGGCTTGGTCAGATTATCTACTTTTTCCTGTAAATAAGGAACAATTCTTTTCTCAGGAGATGAAATGTTGAATGTTTTGATCGACATAATATGTGTTGATAATTAAAGATTTAATCTATTTTTTTTATTTTAACTGCCATTCCCGAAACCATAAGAACTACTCCGTCGGCAGCGCGCGCGATAAACTGATTCATCCAACCTATAAGATCAGTAAAACGGCGTTGTAAATCGTTGGAAGAAATTCCTCCCAAGCCTATTTCGTTGGTTACAAATATAAAGATGGCTTCCTGAGCAGTAAATTGTACGAAACGTTCCTTTAGTTGGTTGAGCGTATCTTCAACATCGCCATTGTTAGCCATAAAGAAATTAGTTGCCCAGAGCGTAACGCAG
This sequence comes from Paludibacter sp., assembly GCA_003250325.1. Taxonomy (GTDB): domain Bacteria; phylum Bacteroidota; class Bacteroidia; order Bacteroidales; family Paludibacteraceae; genus Paludibacter. Next base: position 22,577 of record QKGU01000233.1, on the reverse strand, counting down.
TCAATAACGACCACGCGTCCGCTTACATCTACATTCTGAATATCAGTCAATTCTTCAATATTGGTCCATTCCGAACCACGATCGCGCTTGTGCCGCTCGATGCGTTGACGGTGTTCTTCGTCCCATACCGCCGAAGTGGCTAAATACACCGGATTTGCGGATAAGGATAAGGCCAGCTCTTGTGCATAAGTGCTTTTCCCTGAGCGTTGTCCGCCTGTTATCAGAATGATTTTCTTCATATATAATTATTGAAATATATTTATGGAATAATGAATAATAAAATACAGAGTAGCCGTTATGAACGCCATTGCTAATTCGCTGTATTTGTTTACTTTAATTGCGATTTGCAAGTCGCAGTTTGCAAGTTGCTTTTCCTGCGTTCCGATATACGGTTTCTTTACCAATTGCCCGAAATAATAATTCGGGCCGCCAAAACGGCAATTCAAAATAGTGGCTAAAGCTGCTTCGGGATAACCAGAATTAGGACTCGCATGGTTTTTCCCATTGACAAAAACGACTTTTGTCATATTCAGTTTTCCTGCTACCAGCAACATTATGAGTGCAGTGATTCGTGCCGGAATGTAATTTGCCACATCATCGAGTTTAGCTGCAAATCGTCCGAAAAGCAGGTAACGGTCATTTTTATAGCCTATCATGGAATCGAGCGTGTTGATCATTTTGTAAGTGAGTATGCCCGGAGCTCCAAAAAACGCGAACCAGAAAAGCGGTGCTATTACGCCGTCGCTCAGGTTTTCGGCCAGTGTTTCCAGTGCTGCCGTGCGTATTTGTTGCGGACTCAAATGCTGTGTATCGCGACCCACAATGCGTGATAATTGGTTACGGCCTTTTTCGGTTGATTCGTTTAGCGCTTCGAAAACCATGCGAACTTCTTTTCTCAGGGTGCATCCAGCCAGACAGAAAAAAACAATAATGGATGTAGCTACATACCAAATGGTTGAGGAGTAATCCAAAATCAGTTTTAATCCGAAAAATGACACTACAAACACACTTCCGGTTAGTAGAAGCGTGGTAAAAGCTCCTTTCACAAATCGCGAACGACCGTTATTGAAACGCTTTTCGAAGAACGATATCGCTTTTCCGAATGCCACAATAGGATGCGGCCATTTTTCCGGATCGCCCAGTATCTGGTCGAGCAGAAAGCCTGTAAACAGTGCTGCTATGCCGATTAGTGCTGTTTCCATTTGCCGAGTTCCTGAATGAGTAATGTGTTTTTATCGTCGGTGAGCGTTAGTAACCGGATGTATTGCTCGCCGTTATGGAAGAAATTAGCTGCGTCCCGTATTAAAATTCCACGTTCGAGCAAATAATGTTTGAGTTCGGCTGAATTTTCTTTCTGTAACTTTACGAGAAAGAATGGAGTTTTGCTTGGAATACATTCAAAATTACTTATCTCATTGATTTTCATGCAAAATGTATCTTTTTTTGCGAGCCAATTTTCTATATTAAATTCGTCATGGTATTGGCCGATAATATATTTTAATGATTCGGCTGCCAGTGTGTTTACCGACCACGGAATTGAAAACTCGCTTACCTTGTCGATGATTTGAGAATTGGAATGAATGTAACCCAACCGCAACCCCGGAATGCCGTATCTTTTCGTAAACGAATAAATAAAAACGACGTTAGGAAAATGGTTGATCCACTCAAAATCAGGTTGTTTGGTGAGACTAAACTCTCTGAACGACACATCCATAATAAAAAGGGTATCAGGGTGTTTATGAAGCAGCATTTCTAAATAAGCGGGATCAAAACAATAGCCATCAGGATTGTTGGGAGTACACAACCAGACCAAACCGGGATTTGTTTTAACGATATTTCCCGATAAGTCACAGGCGTTACAATAACTGATTTCGTGTTTGTTAGCTTTGCAAGCGCGCGCATATTCCGAGAAAGTCGGCTGTACAATCAATGATTTTGAACCGCTGAACGTCTGAGCCAGTAAATAAATTCCTTCCACCGATCCATTGGTCAGCAATAGTTCGTTTGGCTGCGTATTTAAAGTGGCGGCCAATTCTGTTTTCAATTGATCGTTATGTTCTTCCGGGTAACGGCAAATTTGCGGCATGCACTGGTTAAGATGAGCATACAGCCCTTCATGTTGAGCTCCAAACCAAACATTCGAACTGAAGTTGGCTCGAAGTTCACCTTTGTAGTCGTCGCCGTGCTTTACGGTTTCGGAATGAGTTTTTGTATCAAACATATTTTTCTAACTAATAAGTTGATAGATTAATTCCATATCGACATGCTTACGAACATGGTCGGCTAATTTGTCGAATTGTTCCTCCTTAAAGCTGAAATAATCGAACGTTTGTTGCTGTTTTTCATTCTGATACGGACTTAACAAATAATCGACAAAACTTTTGTTATCCAAAATGCCATGAATATATGTACCGATACAGTTTGCTGAAATACAGCCATCTTCGGTGTTGTCTATCAATTTGTTTAATGTTTGAATATCTGATAAAAAGTCGGTGCGGCCGTTGTGAATTTCGTATCCCTTGCAGGTAATTGTGTCGTCCGCAAAACTAAATTCAACCTGACGGGTTATTTTCTCTCCTTCGAGCGTGGTGCTTAACGGTAAAATTCCCAAACCAGGTATTTGAGTGAGATCACTTTCGATATGTGTGGGGTCGTGCAATTCCCTGCCGAGCATTTGATAACCTCCACAAATTCCCAACACCGTTTTACCTGATTGGTGTGCTTGTAAAATGGCCTGAGCTATGTTATCGCGGCGTAGAATCTGTAAATCCTGCAACGTATTTTTTGTTCCGGGAATGATGATAATATCCGCATCGGCAATTTCGGTTGGTTGATTGCTGTAATACAGATGAACCCGCTCGTCGTGTTCCAGCGCATTAAAATCGGTGAAATTTGACATGTGTTGAAGCAAAACCACAACGATATTCACTTTACCCGACTGCGAGAAACGATTTTTTGTATGAAGCATAACCGAGTCTTCTTCCTCGATATGAATATCTTTGAAATACGGAACCACGCCTACCACCGGAATGCCGCACAGTTCTTCGAGCATTTTAGTTCCCGACTGAAACAGTCTCAAATCGCCCCGGAATTTATTAATAAGAATTCCTTTTACCAGTTTTCGTTCCGCTTCATTCAATAACATTATCGAACCATAAACCGAAGCAAAAACACCTCCACGGTCAATATCAGCAACAAGTATGACCGAAGCTTCAGCATGTTGAGCCATCGACATGTTGACCAAATCCACTTCCCGTAAATTGATCTCGGAGATGCTTCCTGCTCCTTCCAAAACAATGGGATTGTAGCGGGCATTCAGACGATCAAAGGCAGCGCAAACTTCTTCGCGGAGTTTTTGTTTGTTATTCGATGTAAAATAATCGATGGCGTGTTTATTCCCAATTGATTTTCCGTTCAGAACCACCTGACAAATAGTATCGGCCGAAGGTTTAAGCAAAAGCGGATTCATATCGGTATGGCATGGAATTCCGGCAGCTTCGGCTTGTACCGCCTGTGCACGACCAATTTCAAGACCTTCGGGCGTTGCATACGAGTTTAAAGCCATATTCTGCGCTTTAAATGGAGCAGGAGTGTAGCCATCCTGTTTGAATATACGACAAAAAGCAGCTGCGATCACACTTTTACCTACGTCGCTGCCGGTACCCGCAAACATAAGGGGTTGTAATTGGTTTTTCATTACGGATTGATTTGTCTATCAGAATTTTAATAATTATTTCTCGATTCCTACACGGGCTTTCACGCCTTGCTTGTAGTAATGTTTTATTTCTTTCATTTCGGTTACCAGGTCGGCGTATTCCATAATTTCTTCTGTGGCATAGCGTCCTGTAATGATGACTTCCGTAGCGGGATTGCGCTTCTCAACTACTTCAATCAATTCCTGAACACTGAAAAGATTGTAACGAACCGCTATATTGGCTTCGTCGAGAATAATGATATCGTATTTTCCACTTGTAATGGCTTCTTCGGCTTCTTTTAATCCCACATTGGCAGCATCAACATCGGCTTGCTTGGGTGCATTGAAAATGAAACAACCCAAACCGTATTGTTTCAATGTAATAGCCGCCAAAAAATTGGAAATGGAATCCAGTTCGGAATAGTGCATTCCTTTCGCAAACTGAGCAATAAAAATTTTCTTTCCGGCACCTACCGCTCTTAACGCAAGTCCCATAGCAGCAGTGGTTTTACCTTTACCGTTTCCGGTATATACATGAACATATCCTTTTTCTTCCATACACTTTGGTTTTAAACTTCGAAACCAGTTACCGAACTATGGCAGTGGTTCGGCAACTGGTATTCAAGCTTAGAAAATTAAACTATGAAATTTCTTTATTTTGATATCATAAATAAGAATTTAGCAGGATTTAAACCGGCAGTGAAAGTGAACTTTTCAGTACCATTATTTCCGAAACAATATACTTTTCCAAGACTGGAATAATCGGTAACACCCAGATAAATGTCTCCGGTTACAGGATTTACATCTATGCTGTAGGGTGTTTTTTCTATCGTGGAACTTACGAGACTTTCATTATCCACTTTTTCGTTTTTCAAATCGTAAACAATAATTTTTTTGTTCGTTGCTTGCCAGCTGGCATCGTAGTCGAAGTTATAAATATATGCCTTGTCGTTATACACCGTAAATCCTTTTACGCCCACTGCTATGTCGGTTACTTTATCGGTTCCGGCTTCAATGCGTTGGAATTTTCCGGGAATATCGCCATAATTTCCATTCGATTGTACATAAACATCTCCCTGACTATCAGCGTTAATGTCGCCTGAAGGATTGAGATTTACCTTGATTTTCTTTTCTTCTGTAAAAGTTGAAAGATTAATCACCGAAATCGTGCTGTCTTTCACAGTAGCCATACCTCCCGTATTCGCCACATACAATTTATTATTGGCAATCACACTTTTGTCGGGATTAGCTCCTACGGCAATTGTTTTGTCAATAGCATAAGTGGTGGTGTCCATCTGAGCTACCGATCCGCTGTATAAAACGATATACACTTTTCCGTTTGCACAGGTGAGTGTACGTGGTTTGGTAGCATTTCCCTGAGCATCTTTCATGGATATCGATTTAATACTTGTCATCGTTTTTGGGTCAACCACCTCAATCAAACTTGATTGATAAACAGCGATGTAAATCTTAGATCCGTACTGAATAATATCTTCTCCCGTATCTCCCAAAATGCGTCCGTTTTTTTGTGCAAAGACATCAGTAGTTGCAAACCCGCTTGCGAAGTCGTAATAAGTGATAGTCGAGTTGTTGTTGTTTAATTTTCCGGCGTTCAGCACATAAACTCCGGTGCTGATTTCCACATTTTCGATTTCCTTTTTATCGTCGCACGATGACAAAAACGGAATAATTGAAACAATTGCTAACAAGTAGCCAAATAATCTTTTTGTGTTCATAATTTTTGAAATAATTAATATGTATGAAATTAAAATTTATAATTTACCGTCAACCTGAAATGCCGACCGGGCATGGGATAATACTGGATAATGGCATAATTTACGTCTGCAATGTTGAGCAGCTCCGCCTGAAATTTGAAACTTTTCAGACTGTAACCCGCAAAAATACTTTGATCTACATAAGGAGTCAGATAATTGAAAATATCTGCGTTTTGTCCCGAATAGCGTTTCCCGGCAAAAACCATATTATACCCTGCATCAAAACTTTTATAACGATAAGTCAACGATGCTGATCCGGAATGTACAGGTGTATAAGGAATAATGTCGTTATAAGTATCCGTATTTTTTTGCTTGTCCTGAGCCAACTGAAAAGTATAATTGGCATTTAACTGAAAATCACTGTTTTTATTCATGTTTTTGGTGGCAGAAAAATTAAGGTCGCAACCTTTAATACCGACAAGTCCAATATTGCGCACGGATGAAAAAGGCATCCCGTAAACGATTGTAATTTTATCGGAAATCCGGTTGTAATAAGCATCGGCGGTTACCGATAAATAGCTGATAAACGGCAGCTTGTTTGTGTGATACGTTACCCCCAAGTTGAATTGATGCGTGGTTTCGGGTAAAAGATATTTGTACCCCAAATCGTGATAATACAATTCTGTAAACGTTGGTAACCGAAATATTTCTTTATAAAAAGCCCTCAAAATCAAATTGTCATCCTCAGTTGCCTGCCACGAGACATAAGCCGTAGGCGAAAGTTTTTTCCTGTCCGGAGCAGCAAATGTGCTGTCGGAAGTTTCGTGCGTGCCAGTGAAAAGCAGGTTTCCTCCTGCGGTGAATCGCTCGTTTACATATTTGGCCGAGAAATTGGCCAGTAGGGTCTGTCGTGTCGGTTGTGGATCTTCCTTGTAATTCATGTTGGACACGGTCAATAAATTGTTGTGCCAACTGTCCACAGCGAGTGCCAGTGTAAGTGAACTGACCGGACGATATTGAACTGTCGAGCTGAGATAATATTCATTCTGACGGTAACTTTCTACCCTTTTTTTATCGGGCAATGATGAATAATTGTTATTGATTTCGGTAAAATGCATGGACTGACTGTTGAACTTTGCCGAAGCCAGATATTGCCAAACGGAACTTTTTTTATTTTCGTAATGCAACTGACTCAACCAGTTGTTGTCTGTCATGCGGGATGTTCCGTCGTTGTCATTGTAGATAGTGACCGAACCCGGAAGCCCTCTGTCACAATAATAATTATTGATTTTAAATGAAAGTTGTTCCATTGTTCCCATGTGATAAATGGAGTTTATTTCGGAAATCAACGAGGTTACGTCTGTATTTTTTCTTATGCCTTTTGCAATATTAACTCCGTAAGGATTTATATTTATGGCATACGGATAGTTACCTGTAACTTTTGTTCCAATGGAGTTGAAAGAGACCGCCCAGCGTGGAGAAAAATATTTTTCGAGTAAAATTGATGGATTGATTAATCCGAACGAACCTGCTTTTATCCCTAAGCGTCCGGTGAACGTGTGGGCAGAATCATACTCGGGTAGTTTGGTCTGCAACGCAAGAACTGACGATGATGCGAACGAACGTGCCGATTGCAGAAGGTGCATGGGTTGCCCGTTGTCCAGCGAAACAGATGAGATGTTTTCTACGCAAAACTGACTCAAATCTATTTGTCCGCTTTGTATGTCGCTCATTAGCAAGCCATCATACGAAACGCCAGTGTGCGCTGCACCGAGTCCGCGTACCGAAATCGTTTTTAATCCGCCAATGCCTCCGTAATCTTTGATGGTAACTCCGGCAAAATGTTTGGCAATATCGGCCACGTTAGCCGCATTAAGTTTTTCTATTTCATGCGTGGTGACGAGTTGAGTAGGCATGGCCGAGCGCAACTGTCGTTGGTTTTTTCCGTTGACACTGATTTCCTGAAGCTCCTTCTGCAAGGTGAGCGTATCAACAGGATTTTGGGCATTGACCGAAGCCGATGCCGAAAAAGAACCAATCAACAAGAACGATGCACACGAAGTGCATAATTTTTTTGAGAATACAGAAAACACTGTTTGTAACTATTTGACGTTAATAAACGATTCAAATAGCTCCCGAAAATAAACTAACAATGGCAAAATAAAACGGAATGCGTTTTTTGCTGATGTTTCGTCGCTTTTTCCTCGAAAGCTTCTGAAATTGTAAAATTATCTGGCAGGTATTCTGACTTACTCCCGTTTCTGAACGCCTTCCCGTCAATAATTGGCAGTTGACAATTGACAGTTGACAATGTTATGTTGTCTGTCGTCTGTTGTCCTCTGTCTAAAAACAGTGGCAAAAGTGTTGATCAAAACGTTTTCTTAATTGTCAATTGTTAACTATCAATTGTCAATTAAAGAATGAGCTTACAGCAGCGGGACTGTTCAGGATTTACACCTGATTCCCTTTTAATTATCCTTGCAGCGGGTGCTTGGATAAACCAAATTGCGCTGCAAAAGTAATCAAAATAATTTTCATTCCAAATCTCTTTGCTGATTTAACAAATACAGTTTGGTCGATTTTTTTGCTTTATTGGATAGTTTACTTACCTTTGCAGCGCATTTGGTGCATGTTTTTTCTTTTCGAAAAAACGCACAATAGGGAATCCGGTGAAATTCAATATTCATGTGTATTGAGTCATTCCGGAGCTGTACCCGCAGCTGTAAATCCTTTCGAAACATTTTCGATATTCTTATGCCACTGGGAATCCTACCCAACCTCCCCAAAAGGGAGGAGTAATTCCCCTCTTTTGGAGGGGTTAGGGGAGGTCCGGGAAGGCAATCGAAAATGAGGATGAGCCAGAAGACCTGCCAAATGCAACTCAGTTGCCGGAACTTCGGGATAAAGTTTTACGGGGTGGACATTCCATTTCAGGATTTGAATACTTCAACTTTTCCCCACGTTTTTCAGCATGCTTTTTTAATTAATGTGCTTTGAATTTCCGGAGCATTATGGATGTACTTGTATGAATAAACGATTGATTTTACTTGCAGGAATTTTTGTTTTTTGTGGAATGTTGGGTGCTCAGACAGCCACACAACGTATCGTTTCGCTAACTCCATCGCTCACCTTGAGCGTACGCTATCTCAACGAAGAAGCGCATTTAGTGGGCTGTACCAGTTATTGTGAAACAACACGAACCGTTCCTGTGGTGGCTACGGCAATAAAAGTAAATGTAGAAAAAGTCATATCCGTGAAACCCGATTTGGTGATTGCCACTTCGCTCACGCCTCCCGAAACGGTAGCTGCCATGAAAAAGGTAGGTCTTCGGGTCGAAGTTTTTCCAATGCCTCATTCCTATACCGAAATCTGCGATCAGTTTTCACGATTGGGAAAACTGCTTGGCAAGGAAGCGTTGGCAAAAAAAATTGTTTCCGATTCCCGAAGCAAGGTTCAGAAGTTATCTGCAAATAAATCCATAGGTAAAAAGATTTTTATTCAAATCGGTGCTAATCCGCTTTTCGCTGTGATTCCGAATACTTTTATGCACGATTATATTCAATTTTCAGGTGCTGAAACCATTACTTCGGGAATGACTTCGGGGAGCATTACCCGTGAGGCTGTTTTGAAACGCAATCCAGATGTGATTTTTATCGTTACAATGGGAATTTTAGCCGATGAAGAAAAAAAACTTTGGGAAAATTTTCCGCAATTGTCGGCTACACGAGCAAAAAAGATTTTTATAATTGACTCCAAAATTGCCTGTACGCCCACACCTGTTACTTTTGCTCAAACGCTTGAAATCATCAGCAAAAATGCGAAATAAAGTTTCAATGCAAAAAATGCAATTTATGCGAATAAGGTCGGTGGTTGTTTTGCTGCTGATTTTTGTGTCGTTGCTGATCGCTTCTGTTTGGTCGTTGCTCTCCGGCGATATCGAAATCGGTTGGAGAGATTTACCGCGGGTATTGCAGCAGCCCGAAAGTATGGATTATTCGGTGTTGATGCAGCTGCGCTTGCCACGATTGTTACTGGCTTTCTCGGTGGGAGCGGCGTTGAGCCTTTCGGGTGTTATTTTGCAGGGGATTTATCGCAATCCGTTGGTCGAACCTTTTACACTCGGAATTTCGGGTGGAGCTTCGTTGGGAGTGGCTTTGGTAATTGTTTCGGGAGTTACTCTCTCGTTGGGAACGTTTTTACTTCCTGTAGCTGGTTTTACAGGTGCCTTTCTTACCTTTTTTCTAGTGTACGTTATTGGATTGGGCAAACGAAGTTCGAACATAAACAGGATGTTGCTTACCGGAGTGATGATCAGTTTTGTGTGTTCTTCCTTGTTGATGTTCTTGTTGTCCATATCTACTTCGGAGAGTTTGCACAATATTATTTTTTGGACGATGGGATCGTTGGAAGAACCGAACGATAAATTGATCAAACTGATGGTTGGCGGAAGTATTCTGGTATTTGTCATTACTCATTTTTTTGTTCATGCGCTGAATGCTTTACGTCTGGGCGAGGACGAAGCGGCTCATTTGGGCATAAACGTGCTGGTAACTGTGCGTACGCTTTTTATTCTTACTTCGTTATTGACCGGACTTTGCGTTTCCATTGCCGGAATTATCGGTTTTGTGGGATTGGTCATTCCACATTTGATGCGCAAATTAGTTGGCTCTGATTATCGCATTCTGTTGTCAGCCAGCTTTTTGGGTGGCGGTCTTTTTCTCATTGTGTGCGATGTTTTGGCGCGAACACTTATTGCTCCCAACGAATTGCCGGTAGGGGTTCTTACAGGAATTACCGGAGGCTTGGTTTTTATATTTTTATTGAGCAGAAAGGAAGTGAAATGGGAAAAATGAACGAATTGCTTCGGATTACGGACTTGAAAGGTGGCTACAAAAATTTCCATTTGAAGGAGGTGAATTTCCAACTGAATAAAGGTGATTTTGCCGGAATTATCGGGCCTAACGGATCGGGAAAATCGACCCTGCTGAAACTAATGATGGGTGATCTGAAACCTACAAAAGGAACGGTGTTGTTTGATGGAAACGATTTAAGCCGAATGACATCTCTGAAAAAAGCGCAATCGATAGCTGTTGTTAATCAGAGAATTGCCGATACTTCGATGACTGTGCTCGAATATGTTTTATTGGGCAGGATACCTTATCGTCAGTTGTTTCAGTTTTTCGAGCAAAAAGAAGATATAGCCAAAGCCGAAAAATACATGGAAATGACCGGTATTTTGAAATACCGGAATGTGCCGCTGTCATCGTTAAGCGGGGGCGAACAACAATTAGCTGCTGTAACTCGGGCATTAACGCAGGAACCCCAATTACTTTTGCTCGATGAACCGACTTCAATGCTTGACATTAGTCATCAGGTGCAGGTGCTGGATTTGGTGAGTAAGCTCAATTGTGAATTAAGATTGACGGTGTTGATGATTATTCACGATCTGAATCTGGCGAGTTCTTATTGCAATCGTTTGTTGCTTATGAAAAAAGGCAAACTGCATAAAGAAGGAACACCACAGGAAGTGATTCAATATCAAATCATTGAAGATGTTTATAAAACGGTGGTGGTGACGGGCGAAAATCCCGTAACAAAGAAACCAACTGTTTTTCTTGTACCTCACAGTCAGCTATATTCTCTAAAAAGGTAAAAAACGATTTATTGTAAATGTCGTTTTGGTTTTTTCTGAAAACGGTATGTTTCGTCTATCAACTGACCATTTTCGTTTCGATAAAACCGTTGGTTTGTTGTAGAAACATCCAAACCACCTAAACTTTCCACATAAGGGCCAAGCTTCAAATAATCAAAACTATTGATTGAGCAAAGTTTTGAAAATTCTGATTTTCCTGAGTACCATGCTGTTTTCAATTTGTATTTGATTGTTTTACGAACGTGAAGTGCAAGTTGTTCCACCATTCTCGGATCAGCATCACCTCCCATAAAACAAACGCATGTAATCGCATCACCGTATTTCTCAAGAAGCAAATCGATGGTTTGTTCATTTAGTTCTTCCCCAATATTTTTCTGCAAATAAGGGCTGTGACAACCCTTGCAACCGTTGGGACAGTTGCTCAGGTTGATAGCCAGCGTTACCTCGTTGGGTACTTCCTGAAACACGATGTTATAGCTGTGATACCGTAGCATAATGACGTTGGGCAGCTTCTTTCTGCCGTTTTTCAGAGAAATTACTTACGCGTTTCATGTACCCGATAATGCGTGTCAGGTAATCCAGATTCCGACTTTTGCAAACAGGACATTCCTGCAAGTTATTTTTGTCGATATGACCGCAATCGTTGCAAACCGTATTCGGGATGTTGAAAGTGAAATAATTGCAACCTTCCTGTATGGCCACCAGAAGCAGTTGTTTGTATTGTTCTTTGCTCAGATGTTCGTCCAAATTCATGTGTAGAGCAGAACCGCCTGTGAGGTGCTCGATATATTTTCGTCCATGCAGGCGAAATTTATCCACGATGTTCAACGACTCGTCTTCCACAACATAAAAATAGCTGTTGTAGCAATCGCGTTTCGATGTGAAACCTGATTCTTTATCCCATTTAGCATGCTTCACCCCAACATTCTCGGCAGGAATCATTTCGCAGTTGAACATTACATCTTTAGTTCGATACTTTTTGTTGTATGATTCTATCAAGCCTAGAACTTCCTGTACAAATTCAGCATATTTCGGGTTGTCGTTGATTTCAATTCCCAAAAATTCAGCTGCTTCAACTAACCCGTTTACGCCAATAGTAAGATACTGTCGACTCATATTGATATAACCGGCATCGAACAACGGAAGCATTCCTTTGTCGAGCATGTATTTCAGATTTTCGTTGTAAGCATTTTGTACTTTATGTACCAAATCCACCACCTCTTCGAGGAAAAACAGATAATGCATTCCTCTTCGTGCCGAATGTTGAATGCAACGGTTCAAGTTGATTGTCAACACACTTTTCGACCCGGTTGAGACGCCACCTGCACCAAGTGTGTAGCTGAAACCGTTGTCGGTAATTTCGTTTCGAAGCCGACAGCAGCTACTCAGCGAGTCGGCATTGTCGCTCATATAAGTGAAAAACGAGTGACCTTCGGCATACATTTCAGCCGTGAAATCGCCATATTCTTTATCTTTTACGTCGCCATTATTGCTAAGCAGTGCCATGGTTTCGACAGGGAAAGTCAGCACGGTTTTGGTGCGTTCGTTGTTGAACCATTTCATAAAGCGTTTCTGCAACCAGTTGAGCGATTCCCAATGAGGTTTGCTTCCGTTGGGGAATACAAAATGTTCGAACAAACTATTGAAATAATAGCTGTCGTAATATGAGATATTCCAGAATACCGCCTGAAAATTTCGGGCGCCGGTAGGTTGGTTGATCGAATAAACGATTTGTTCGAAACTGTCGGTAATTATTTTATCAACTGTGCGTTTTCTTTTCGAAAGATCGACAATATTATTCGGCTCCAGATAATAATCCTCTCCGTATTCCAACCCGATGAAATAATTCATGTACATGAGAAATTCGGGTGTTGCACAAGCACCGCTTAGCATGCTCGAAACCATAAAAACCATGTTTACGAACCCACCGCAAAAGGATTTCAGATTAGTAGGCGCTTTCGAATTTCCACCTATGGAAGTAGTTCCGCTGATTAGCCATGGGTACATCGTGATACTTGCACAGTAATTGGCCAGGCTGGTTTCATCGTTTTTGTAAATGTAATGTTGGTTCAGCAAATCGATGTAGCGGTCGGAAAGTTCTTTGCCGTACATTTCTTTTATGCGGTCGGTGAGCATGCGGCGATTTAATCGGATAAAATTCGATTTGGGCAATTCACCGATAAGTGTTGCCATATTTTTGTTTTCCACGTTGGCATTGGCATCGTATTTACTGCCCGAAGCTGCATTTTTTGCATTGCAGTAATCCATCAGAAACTCGAGTTTTTCAAGCACTTCGCGATCTTCGAGATGTTTTTGGCGATAAAGCATATACGATTTTGCTACAGCGTAATATCGTTCCGACATCAATGCAATTTCCACCTGATTCTGAATTTCTTCAACAGCGATTTCGTTGGTGATATTTACCCGGCAGAGAATGTTGGTAATCACTTCGTCTGTGGCAAAGCTTCCTACCGACAAAAAAGCTTTCCGAATGGCATTTTTAATTTTTTCGAGCGAAAATGCTTCCTTTTTACCATCCCGTTTGATAATATAAGTTTCCATACTGATATTTTTGTTTTTTGTTAATTGACTTATTATTGAAAATTGAACTTAAAACGAATAATCAGGAGAAATCAGATGAGAAACAAGATGATAGAAGGTATCTGAATAGAATATAAAGAGTGCCCGAAACCGTCCTGTAGCCTTTCACCCGAAAGCCCGGATTTAGAAATACATGCGGCAGGTCTTCTGACTTACTCTCGTATTTGAACGCCTTCCCGGTATCAGTTATCAGTTGTCAGTTATCAGCCTTTTTCAAGGACTGTTCACTGTTTACTGCTCTCTGTTCACTAAAGAACCAGTGGCAAAAGTAATGTTCAACACGTTTTCCTCTTTCTCCTTCTCCCTTAGGAGAGGGTTGGGATGAGGTTGAGTTTACAGCTACGGGTATAGTTCCCGGTTTTCACGGGATTCCCTCTTCGTCTTTCATTGCAGGTGGCAACTAAAGAAACCGATGTTGAGACAAAAGTACAACGAATAATTTACAGTGCAAAGGCCGTAAATGTTAAATGAAAATTAAGTTCGACTTCAGTTTTAGAAAGAAATTGAATTCTGAAGAAACAAAAGTAGAATGGTAAAATTCAGCACTTCTCAACAACTTTTTGTATCTTTGTCGTCCTAAATTAATTTTAATAAAGGCATTATGGCAAATTTTGCAAAATGGATAGGTGGCGGTTTAGGCTTTGTTTTAGGCGGACCTGTTGGGGCGCTTGTCGGATTTGCTCTGGGCTCGATGTTTGGGAACACAGAAGTGCTCACATCAACGACCACAACTCATGGAACAGGAAGAACTGCCGAGGGCGATTTTAAAATGAGCTTGTTAGTGCTTATTGCCTGCATTATGAAAGCAGACGGACGCGTTGACAAGGCGGAACTTGCTGTAGTAAAGAAATTTTTAGTTGCAAATTTTGGAGAGCAAGGTGCACTGGATGCGTTGCAAATTTTGAAGAAACTGTTGGATCAGAACATTAACGAGACAGAAGTTGCTACGCAAATTGGTCAAAATCTGAACTATTCATCAAAACTGGAATTGCTTCATTTGCTGTTCCAGATTGCTTATGCAGATGGCAAAGTGGTTGCTTCGGAACTGAACACCATTCAACGGATTGCAACTATTTTCCGCATCGACAGACTCGATTTCGAATCAGTGAAAGCGCCCTATATCAAACAAATGGATCGTGATTGGGCTTACAAAGCACTGGAAATAGAACCAACAGCTACCAACGATGAAATAAAAAAAGCATATCGTAAAATGGCTATGAAATATCATCCCGATAAGGTGAACGAGCTTGGTGAAGATGTGAAGAAATCGGCTACTGAGAAATTCCGATCTATTAATGAAGCATACGAAAGCCTTAAGAAACAAAGAGGAATGAATTGATGTACGATTTACGATTGCAGATTTACGATTGGATTAAATAGAAATTTGCAATGAAGGAAGAAATTAAAAGACGTACAAAGCAAATTGGTTTATAGATAATAAAACTTATTGATGAACTACTTGTTAAGGTTGCTTCTGTAAACACAGTTCGAAATAAAATCAATCAGAAATCATAAATATACAGATTTTGCAAATGCAATCGCAAATCTTCAATCGTATATCTAAAATTGAATTATGGAACATAAACTATATATTTACAACACGCTAAGCCGTAAAAAAGAACAATTTATTCCGCTGCACGAAAATAAAGTCGGAATGTATGTGTGCGGTCCAACTGTATATGGCGATGGACATTTAGGACATGCCCGTCCGGCCATTACTTTTGATATTTTATTTCGCTATTTGCAACATTTGGGATATAAAGTTCGCTACGTTCGGAATATAACCGATGTTGGTCATCTCGAAAATGATGCTGATAGCGGTGAAGATAAAATTGCTAAAAAGGCGCGTCTTGACGAACTGGAACCAATGGAAGTGGTGCAGTACTACACCAATCGTTACCATAAGGCAATGGAAGCTTTAAATGTGTTGCCACCAAGTATTGAGCCTCATGCTTCGGGGCATATCATGGAGCAGATCGATTTTACGCAAAAAATTCTGGATGCAGGATTTGCCTACGAAAGCGAAGGTTCGGTTTATTTTGACGTTGAAAAATATAATAAAACACATAATTACGGAAAGCTCTCGGGTAGAAATATCGACGATATGCTCGAGACAACCCGCGATTTGGACGGGCAGAGCGAGAAACGCCGTAGTGTGGATTTTGCTTTGTGGAAAAAAGCTTCTCCTGAGCATATTATGCGTTGGAAAGCTCCTTGGAGCGAAGGTTTTCCGGGTTGGCACATGGAGTGTTCGGCTATGGGAACAAAGTATCTAGGCGAAGAGTTTGATATTCATGGTGGTGGAATGGACTTAATGTTCCCTCATCACGAATGCGAAATTGCTCAGTCGACGGCAGCATTAGGCAAAGAAACAGTGAAATACTGGATGCACAATAACATGATTACCATTAACGGACAAAAAATGGGAAAATCGTTGGGCAATTTTATCACGTTGGACGAGTTTTTCACAGGAAATCATAAACTACTAACGCAACCGTTCAGCCCAATGACTGTGCGTTTCTTTATTCTTCAGGCACATTACCGCAGTACGGTTGATTTCAGTAGCGCAGCTTTGGAAGCCTCAGAAAAAGGATTGAGTCGTTTGTTGGAAGGGTACGCACGATTACAGAAATTATCAGCTTCGGCTGGTTCTTCGGTAGAAACTGCCGGACTTCGCGCAAAGTGTGAGGACGCGATGAACGACGATTTGAATACTCCAATCGTTATATCTCACTTGTTTGAAGCCCTGAAAGCCATTAATCTTGTTCACGATGGAAAAGAAACTATTTCAGCGGTTGATTTGTTCGAATTACAATCGGTTTTCAAATTGTATGTCGAAGATATTCTTGGATTAAGACCTGAAAGTGAGGCTTCCTCGGGAAACGATGCCTATAAAAAAGCCATTGATTTGCTGCTGAATATGCGTTTAGATGCGAAACGCAATAAAGACTGGGCTACGAGCGATAAAATCCGTAACGAACTCACTGCTCTCGGTTTCGAAATTAAAGATACCAAGGACGGCTTTGAGTGGAAAGCCCCTTAATTTTTTTCCAAAAGGTCGAAAGTTTGTTGATTTCCGTTGGAAGTTCAAAAGTTGAACAATGAAGCATAATTGTTTTTTTGTTACTCTAAATTAAACAAGATATTGCATTGAAAATCTAAATTTTAATCGAAAATACTATGGAATTGCAACTTATCCAAAACAAGATTTATGAATTCAGAGGACAAAAGGTAATGCTGGATCGTGATTTGGCTGAGATGTATGGTGTAGAAACTAGAACGCTTAACCAAGCCGTAAAACGTAATCTGGGACGATTTCCGGAGGATTTTATGTTTCAGTTGAGTGAAAGTGAATTTCAAAACTTGATATCACAATTTGTGATATCAAGTTGGGGAGGAACTAGAAAATTACCTTATGCATTTACGGAACAAGGAGTTGCAATGTTATCAAGTGTATTACGAAGTGAAACGGCTATTCAGGCAAATATCGCTATTGTGAGGGCTTTTGTTGCTATACGGCAATCGTTGTCTGGAAAACCGGTCAATCCAATCTCCGAACTTCAATCTGAAATTCATGAATTGAAAGAGTATATCGAAGATATTTTTGCCGACCAAAACGACATTAACGAAGACACTCGCATTCAATTGGAGTTAATTAACATGACCTTAGCTGAAATGCAATCGGAGAAGAGGCTGACCGAAAAACCGAGAAGAAAAATCGGATTTGAAACAAACGAATAAGTTTAGGTGAATAAAAATGCTATTTAACTGCACCTTGTGTTAAAAATACAAAAACAATATTACAATTTGGATAGAATACTTTCAATTAGTATCGGGTTAATTCAAAAAAATGGTTTGCATTTTCAAAAATAGCATTGGGTGCAGCTGAAAAGAAAAAAATATTAATTAAATACCTCCTTTTAGTGAGGTTAGAAGAGTTTATGGAAACTACAAGACAAGAAAAAATATCGAGGATGCTACAAAAGGAATTGGGTGAAATATTCTTGTTGTACGCACGAGAATTGCACGGAACGCTGATAACCGTTACCGGCGTAAGAATAAGTCCCGATTTGGGAATTGCGCATACGCATTTGAGCATTTTCCCAAGTAAGAATTCGGCCGAAGTATTGGCAAAAGTAATTGCAGATACCAAAGCAATACGTTTTGATTTAGGAAAACGTGTTCGTCATCAGTTACGCATTGTGCCAGAGCTTTACTTTCATGTGGACGATTCGTTGGATTATATCGAAAATATCGACAATTTGCTGAAAAGTGATCCTCCTTCTCCGCTAAAAGATGGCGAAGTCATAGAACTTGATTAAGAAGCACATGCCCGATTCAGCGAAGACCACTCAAAGCAGATTCCACCAACTGTCCTTTTCATTCAGGATAGCAAGACGTTATCTGTTTTCTAAAAAGTCGCACAACGCCATCAATATTATTTCCGGAATTTCGGCAACAGGAGTTGCCGTGGGAACAATGGCTTTGGTGGTGGTATTGTCGGTTTTCAATGGTTTTGAATCGTTGATTTCGGATATGTTTTCGGCTTTCGATCCCGATTTGAAAATTACGGTAAAAGAGGGAAAGACATTCGAAGATGATTCGAAGAGTTTTTCGGAAGTCAGAAAGCTGAAGTCGGTGGCCTATTTTACCGAAGTAATTGAGGAAAACGCGCTGTTGCGGTTCAAGGATAAACAAATGCCGGCAACCGTAAAAGGAGTGAGTGATGAGTTTGAAAAAATGACCCGCATCGACAGCATTATGTACGATGGGAAATTCCAGTTGTACGATGGAGCTTTCGAACGGGCAGTGCCGGGTTTAGGAGTGGCCAGCATTTTGGGTTTGGGAGCGCATTTTATCGATCCGTTGTACATTTATGCTCCAAAACGAACTTCGAAAATTAATTTGCTTCGCCCGGAAAGCAGCTTCAATCAAATCGGAACTTTTGTTTCGGGAATTTTCTCGGTTCAACAGTTGCAATACGACGATCATTACGTGTTGGTTTCGCTAAAACTGGCGCGCGAACTGTTCGAATACGATGAGCATACAGTTTCGGCAATTGAACTGAAGTTGGCTGATAACGTCGATCCGGAATCAGTGCAGCAGCAGATAAAAACCATATTGGGTGAAAACTTCGAAGTAAAAAACCGGTACGAACAGCAGGAAAGCTTTTTCAAAATCATGAAAATTGAGAAATGGATTACTTACCTGATTCTGTGTTTCATCCTGTTGATTGCCAGTTTTAATATTATTGGTTCGTTGTCCATGCTGATTATTGATAAAAAAGCGGATATCGAGACTTTGCGAAATCTGGGCGCGAACAATCAATTGATCCGACGCATTTTTCTCTTCGAAGGCTGGATGATTTCGGGAGTCGGAGCTTTGGCCGGAATTGTACTGGGGACAATTATCTGTGTTTTGCAGGAAAATTTCGGATTGTTGAAAATGGGTACCGGATATGTGGTGGAAGCTTATCCTGTTGTTACCAACTATACCGATTTATTGCTGGTGTTGGCAACAGTTCTCTGCATGGGCTTTTTGGCGGCATATTATCCGGTTCGCTACCTGAAATCGAAGACAATCACGGATTAATCTCGCTGATTTGTTATTAAAAATTACTGTTTTTGGCAACAAACTTTAAAATTTTGCGTTTATCTTTCGAAACTTATATCCGAATGAAAAACATCAATCTACTTTTTATCTTTTTTGCAATAGTGTTGGTTTCGTGCAATGGAAACGATCCGAATCAACAGTATGTTTACGAAGTAAATCCATATTACAGCTATGGTTTCGCAGAGTTTTACGGTTCGTACTACAAAGATTTCGGAATTGATAATAACGTTATTTCTTTGTCGCTTTATTCCGATACCCTGAAAAGAACTGAAGAGGGAGATTGGTATGGACAGTATCTTTATCTGGAAGATATTTTTGTTGCTCCCAACGATACTTTGTTGCCATTGGGCACTTATACGATTAGCGATTCGAATGAACCTTATACTATCCCTCCGGGAGTTTTGGATACTATCGATAATGAGGTTTATACTCTAGGTGCTACAATTTCGTATTATGAGAAAAATTCTTCACGTTCGACATTGAAACTGATTAAGGAAGGAACAATTTCAATTGAAAAGGTGGGTCTGAAATATTATATTCTTTGCAACCTGACAACGAATGATAATAAAGAACTGAAAGGAACATTCCTGAATACCTTGATTCAAACCGATGAATCGTTACAGACAGGAGGCACACCGATACATAAAAGCAGATCGAAAAAACTGGAAATACCTTTCGGAAATCTCTAAATTATTTGATATTTTTTATTTTGCGCAGCATAGTAAATCATTGTGCCTATTATTGGGAAACAGAATATTCCAGCAAGCATATAATAAAGTGGAATTCTATCGAAAAGCAAAACAACCTGCCGAATCAGTCCGGCATTCACTCCCACATACAACGAAACTGAGATACCGATAGCCGCAAATATCCAAACGATCCAACCATGATCTGCCTGTTCGGGCACTTTTTTCATCAAGCGTTGCGTGAATCCATTATCAGGAATTTCCTGTTTGTATTCGGCGAAAAAACTTTTCACCATTTTGTCTGCATTTTTAGTTTCCATAGCCTTGTTTTGTGAGGTATACACCTAATCTTTCCTTTCCTTTCAGAATATATGTTTTTACAGTTCCAAGCGGGCAGTTCATTATTTTCGCTATTTCTTTATGTGTTTTATCTTCCATATAAAACAATAAAACGGCTGTTTGTTCTTCTTTGCGAAGTTGATTTAACGCTTTGTAAATATCTAATTTCTCTGCCGAAAACTCATTCTGTGTTTGATGTTGGTTGTCAATAACGTGTTCATCGATGTCGGCATAATACTTTCGCGCTCTTACCGAATCGTAGTAAACGTTGTAAGCGATGCGGTATAACCAGGTAGAGAAACCGGAAATTCCTTTAAACGAACTAATGTTCAGATACGCTTTTATAAAGGTTTCCTGAGCCAGATCGTCGCTCAACTGGCTATCGCCCACCGTCAGGTTTAGGAAAAACCGACGGATGGGCGATTGGTATTTGCGAACCAACTTATCAAAAGCGTTCTTATCACCAAGCAGTATAAGCTGCGTTATCCAGCGGATATCATCCGTGTTGCTCATCTTTTTTCTCTGTTAATTCCTTTTTCGGTTTATCCAGAATGTGAACCAACAAATAACCTATGCCTACAAAAGTAGGAACAATTCCGACAATTAAAGCATTGCTTTTGTCGACAATGATAAAATAAATTAATAATGCCAATCCGACTACCAACCATAGGATGCCTCGTTTAAGGTTCGAAGAAGGATTTGCTTTTGGAGCGTCGAAAAAATGTTCGGGAATGGCCTGTCCCATTTCTAATGATTTGGTGTACAAATCATAACGGCGTTTAGCTTCTTCTTTCTTTGCTTTAGAGGTGATATAAACAATTACAGCTACAAAAAGAAACGGTAAAAGTATGATAAGAAATAACTGATAGCCACTGAAAGGCATATCTTCGCGACTGTTTGCGTCAATTTCTCTCATTTTTACTTCTTGTTCCCCTTTTTTCAATTCAAGAATTTGTTCGGCTGACAATCTGGAGAACATAATGGAGTCCTTCTTCTGTGCCTGAATTTCTTTACTGTTTTGAACAACTTCTTGTCGTATGCTATCAATATTGATAGTCTGATTTGATGCATTTACTCCGGCAAATACAGCCAAAGCAATTAGAAATAAACCAATTCGTTTCATAAGATCCTGTTTTTTTTTAGTGAATGTAGTGATTATTTTCTTCTTAGACGAAACGATGACAATGTTTGGATTTAGGAGATTTATATTTTGGATGATAATTAACATATATTAACTTATTAATTTTCTAATATTATGATTAATAATCGCAAAGTGATCTGTTTGTTTAAATTTTCATCTTTAGTCCGGGTTCTGCGATTTTCAATCGCAGACTTTTATCACAAAACCGCTATTGAAAATCGCAAACCCGATTCGAGTACCCTGATTTTACAGAATAGGACACTTTGCGGATAATCATTTTAAAATCATTCTGAAAAATTAAAATCCGTTCAATAAAATGAATAAAAATACAAATTGTATGAATAAGAGATATTTTTTCATTTCGTTGAAATTTCTTTTCAGAATTTATATTTAAGAAAATGGCCTTTCTACTGAAACAACCTTATTGTTAGTCGGTTTGAGATTGCATAAAATAATTTTTAGAGATAATTTTACACATCGTAATACAACTGTAATAACATATTGGACTAGTAGTAAATTCTAAAAACACTTGTTGTAAAATGAATAAAAAAATATTGGTTGGCACTATTATTTGCACGGCTTTTTTGTTTATAAGCCCAAAGCTGTTTTCTCAATCGAATTTAATCATACGATTTAATGATGGAAACGAGAAAGCAACATTGTTGAGTTCTATGAATACGCTCACTTTCTCGAATAGTTATTTATTTCTGAATTATAGCAGCGAGAGCAATGAGTCATACGCCTTATCCGGAATAAACAAAATGGTTTTCGGAACACCTTCGGAAATTTTGGAAACAAATTCTTTGTCTCAGGATTATTCACTTTATCCAAATCCTGCTCAGACTTTTATCACGATCACAGGAGCAGACATAGAGGGCTGCAAAGCAGCTATATTTAGTATCGATGGAATACTTGTAAAATCAGTTGATATTTCTTCAATTGATGAACAAATTGATATACAAGACTTGAGAAATGGATTTTATTTATTTGTATTCACTACTGACCGACAAAACTTGAATTTTGTCGGTTTTTATTTTTATTTATTTGTATATCAATTATTAGCGGTTTTTATTTTTGTTTTACTGAAAACCTACCCCCTCTCAAAATAAACTCATTTGCAAATTTGTGGGGCTTT
>QKGU01000334.1 GCA_003250325.1 Paludibacter sp. | reverse complement strand
TTTCGCTGGAAGATTACGACAAAATAGTTGCACTCGAAGGGGTAGGAATTGTCGGACACATGACAAAACCGGAACTGGGACTCAATCTGGTAGGACGCGAAGGCGAAGAAATTGAACTTCAGGCTCAGGGCTGGAACTCGCTCAAAGAATAAGCTAATCTTATTAAACTAACGTGAGTTCGACATAAGTAAATTACTCATCATCTACCAAAATATGCTTTTAGAATCCTGAACCAACGGTCAGCGCAGCTAAAGGACTCAATGTGAATAACCACGGGTTTTACCCGTGGTATATGAGAATATACAAAGTGAACCCTGAAGGGGTTCAATAACTACTATTTATATATTAAACCCCTTCAGGGTTTAGGTTTGCTTTCACTAGCTTCCACGGGTTTTACTCGTGGTTATTCACATTATAGTCCTTCGGACTTTTACAACAAAGTGGTTATCTCGTTTTGATAATTCTTATATCGAACTCACGTTAAATTAGGATATTTAATATCGATAAACACAAGAATTAGAATTTAAACGCTAAAGACGCGATGTAAATACACCTCTTCTAATTTAATCAAATATCCGCTAAGGACGCAAATGGAACATGCCGATTTATCGGTAGAACAAAAACTTAAAAGTTTTTCTTTGCTACTTAGAAACTTTGCGTTCTTAGCGTTTATAAAAAATATTATACTTGCTTTTCAAACTTATATAACTATATTATTTCAGACATAGGGTCAATCGAAATATCGGAAATATCCTTGTCCTGAAATCTCTTACGGAATCGGCTGTTCTTTTTGTTGATGATAAGCGTTGATGGGATATTCTCAAGCTCTTTCTTATCTGAAGTAGACAGAATTTCCCATGTCTGATAGCTAATCAACATAAAGCTGTACTTAGCGAGGAATCCGGAGCTTATTTTGGTTTGTTTGATTAAACGAACAGCATCAGGATATTGATTTCGAAGTTCGTCCAATGCGTGTTTCATCGTCTCGCTACTACTCAACAACTTGTTTGTATCCAGAATATTAATTATTACTTCGGGATTATTCTTAAGCAATCGACGGGCATAACGCAATAAGAAAACGTCAGATTCCAATTGAAGCAAAACAATTGTAGAAGTAATCTTCGTGAATCCTCGATTTACAAAAACGCCCACACTACAATTGCTGTTCTCGATAAAATAACGCGTTTTATCTTTAATCAACGAACCCGGATAAAAATACACTTGATTTTTCCAAACTTTATTAATCAGTTTATTCAGCCACTTGATGCGTGCAAAAGTGGAACTTTCCTTGAAAAATGGAATTCCTGACAACGAAATTCCGGCTCCAACAAGCAGGAAATCGGAGTTGTTGTAATTGGCCGATTTTACGATTTCATGTTCAATATTATCAGCCACTTTATATTCAGTGTCAATTGGGATATTCAGAGAATCGGCTTCATCTAAAACTCCTTTAAACCCTTCCAACGCGAATTGTTCACCGTAAATAGGATTGGTATACGTTCCTGGTGTAATGTGCAAAACCGTTACTGCCAGACTGTTTTTGGCTCCATCCAACACTGTTTTTGCAACATTCAAAAGTATCTTTCCGTTTTCAGGATTACCAACAGAAATCAGAGCCTTGAAAATACCTTCCCTTTGCTGTATAATGTATTCATTTATAATATCCTTATCTGGGAAAATCTTATTTATCAACGATAACAGCGGTGTGGTCATGAAAGTGGTTACCAATGCCATAATAACCAGCATAACGAAGATTGACGGAGGAAAAATTCCCATTTCGTAACCAATATTCAGCACGATAAGTTCCATCAGTCCGCGGGTATTCATCAATATCCCGATCGATAAACTATCTTTCCACGACTCTCCCAAAATACGGGCAGTGAAAGCTCCTCCAACAAATTTTCCGCTAACAGCCACCAAAATAAAGATAACGCAAACTGTCCACAAATAGGGTGTATTGAGCAATCCGATTTCCGTTCTCAGTCCGGTAAACACAAAAAACAATGGCAACAGCAAGGTCACCGACACATCTTCCACTTTTTCGATAATCAGTTTTCTGAAATTCATAGCTGGAGGCATTATTACTCCCGCCAGAAATGCGCCGAAAAGGGCGTGAATACCAATTATCTCGGTAAGATAGGATGAGACAATCAAAATAAGCAGCAGGAAAGCAATAATGCCCTTATTCAGCACTTCACTGTTACTGTATATCTCACCTATTTTTTTCAAAAATGGTCGTACAACCAATAACATGACCAACACATAAGTCACCGAAAATCCGATCGTATACAGCGAACTTAAAAAACTTCCGGTTTTGGCAATGGCAATTGCTGCAGCAAGCACGCACCAGGCTGTAACATCATTTATCGCCGCACTGGCAATCGACAAAACACCGAGGTGTGTCTTCGTCAGCCCTTTTTCCTGAACAATTCGCGCCAGCACGGGAAAAGCGGTGATACTCATGGAAATCCCGATAAAGAGAGCAAACGCAAGAAATGTGGTTTGTCCGGCAGCAAATTCCTGATAAACAAAATAAGCCAGCACCATTCCGAAGAAATAGGGAATCACAATGCTCGCATGACTTATCACGTAAGTTACTCCCATTTTCTCTTTCAGTTCGCCCATATTTAAATCCATGCCTATGGTAAACATGAATAATATCAGCCCGATCTGACTTAAAATGTACAAATTCCCCAGCGAATCGGGAGCAAACAAAAAGTGAAATGCATCCGGATAGAAATATCCAAAAAAGGACGGACCCAATACAATCCCGGCCAGAATTTCTCCAATCACCGTAGGTTGACCTATTTTCCCAAAAAGATATCCAAATATGCGGGAAACGACAAGAATGGAAATAATCTGGAGCAGTAACATGGCAGCTGGCTCAGCAATGCTATGTAATATGGAGATTTTAAATTCGGAGAAACTGTCAGTTGCGGGTTTAGAATGCGTTTGAAAGAAACTTACGCTTTCGAGCAACTCTCCTTTTTCAATAAGGAAGTAACTGAACAGGAAGAAAAAAAACAACATGGACGTATAGAGTGCCCATGTTCTGAAATGCGTTTTTTTCATAAGGATGCTGATGAACGAGAAAATTGCTTTTATAAAAAATGCCTCGATACAAACCTTGAATAATGCCGCAAATATAATGAATATTTCAATTCATAATATTTTGTGAACGAAATTATTTTAGAAATAAAATTAACCCATATAAATCTGAGTATTTTTAATAAACAAAACTGATTAGAACGATTACATATCACACAATCTCTTATAATATTCAGCAAATGCAATCAATTCATCTTGTTTTCCACGTTCCACGATTTTGCCTTCGTGGATGCCTCCGTTACTTATTCACGCAAGTTTCTTAGCAAGCCAATCAGCCATGCCGATTTATCAGTAGCAGCCAAGCCGTGTTTTAACGAACAATATACTGATTACAACACTTGTTTTATCTTGAGTTTGTTGGTATAAGTATTCAGGGAAAGAATATATTCTTAATCCCTGTTTTTTTTCTTATAATAGTTCAGAATTGTCTTCTCGGGCATGCATGCCTAATATAACAGCCTCTAAATCTTAGTCTGTTTTTTTCGGTAAACCATCCGTATGTTGTAGGAAGCAATCCTTTTTCATGTAATCGACCGCGAAGTTTCAAATAAAGCTTTTAGTAGTTCTAAATTTATTTTTATAAAGTCTTACTGTTTTTAAAATTAAAATATTTTTTACTTAATCTGTTTTGTTTTAAGAATCAATAATATTGTTACAATATTTGTAAATTAATATTTTTTATTGAATTTTTGTGAGGTTATTTTTTATTGTTGTTGAATTTTTGTGAGGTAATTTTTTATTGTTTTTATGTTTAATCTTGTATGTTTGTGCGGTTTAAAATGTTTATCATTTATTTATTTTCAAATGATTTAAGATATTTTCTTTTTGTCATTGTATGGAGAATGAAGTTGATATAATAATTATAAAAACAGATTTTTAAATTTGATTTATATTTTGAGTCTAATAATTTATTAATGTTTTCTATTTTAATTAAAATTTATGAGAAAATTTAAAGTTGTGTTTATTTGTTTGTTTCTATCTCTTTTTTCTATTCTAAGAGCAGAAACATCTTTAAATAAACATATTTTAGTCGGTTATTGGCATAATTTTAAAAATGGAGCTGCCAATGGATTGAAATTATCACAAGTAGATAATTCATGGGATGTTATTAATCTTTCTTTTGGTGAGCCAACTTCTTCTACCGATGGGAACATAGTTTATAATCCAACTGCAGATAATATTTATGCTTCTGAAGCTGAATTAATATCAGATATTCATTCAGTTCAGGCAGCGGGCAAAAAAGTGTTGCTTTCCATTGGAGGAGCTAACGGACAGGTTCGTTTGGAAACTACAGCTGCTCGAGATAAATTTATTCAAACAGTTGGCAATATTATTACCAAATATGGATTAGATGGTTTGGATGTTGATTTTGAAGGTCAATCTCTATCATTAGTTGCAGGTGATTATGATTTTCGTAATCCGACAACTCCTGTTATTGTTAATTTAATATATGCTTTGAAAGCACTGAAAACTCAGTTTGGAAATAGTTTTTTGTTAACAATGGCTCCTGAAACTTTTTTTGTACAACTAGGATATAGTTATTATGGATCATTATGCTGGGGTTGCGATGCACGTGCTGGTGCATTTTTACCGGTTGTTTATGCTATGCGTAATGATTTAAGTTGGTTACAAGTACAATATTATAATTCAGGAGCAATACAATCTCCGGAAGGAACTCAAACTTGCGGAACTGAAGAATTTATTGTGAATTTGGCAAATATGTTATTAACAGGGTTTGAAATATCAGATCCTCAAAATAAAGTGGCTGAATCATTAATATTTCCTGCTTTGCGACCTGATCAAGTTGTGCTTGGAGTTCCTGTTGGTGTAGGTTCTGCCGGTTCAGGAGTTCTTACAAACGATCAATACAAAAGTGTATTTAATAAATTATTAGCTAAAGGATATACGAACCTTCGTGGTTTAATGACTTGGTCTATTAATTGGGATGTACAAAATGGAAAATCTTGGTCATCAAGTCTTCGTCCATATATGGATGGATTGAATGGAACGACAGCTGGACTATCTGACACTCAAGCCCCCTCAAACCCAAGTAATTTGTTAGGAAATCCTGCATCAACAAGTATTGCATTAACTTGGGCTGCATCAACAGATAATGTTTCTTTGTCTGGTTATAATATCTATGTTGGAGGTACATATAATGGAAATTCTACTTCAACATCATATACAATTAATAATTTAACAGCAAGTACTGCTTATGCAATTCAAGTAGAAGCTTATGATGCTGCCGGCAATAAATCAGCTAAGGTTTCTATAAATGTTTCTACTTTAGAATCGGGTGCAACTGGAGGAACAACTGGTACTTGTGACGTTCCTGCTTATGATGCGACCAAAGCTTACAATGTGTATGGAGAAGAGCCCGGAGTTCAAGTTTCATACAATGGAAAAATATACAAATTGACTGATGGTAATTGGGCTCCTGCAGGAGCAGGACCGGAATCTACATGGAGTTATCTTTGGCAATATGTAAGTGATTGTGGTACTACAACAGGAGGGGAAGATACCGGAGGGGAAGATACCGGAGGGGATACGAATACTGTACACACTTTGGTGGCTTGTTTAAAAAAACATATCATTGTCGGATATTGGCACAATTTTAATAATGGTGCAGCAAATGGATTAAAACTTTCTGAAGTTTCTGATGCTTATGATTTCTTGAATGTTTCATTTGGAGAAACAGCTGCAACAGATCGAGCTGTTATTACTTTCGTGTTGGATAATTCTATATATGCTAATGATGCAGCTTTTATTGCAGATATTCGAACAGTTCAAGCCAGGGGACAAAAAGTAAATTTATCTTTAGGAGGACAAAATGGTATTATTCATGTAGCTACAGCAGCAGATAAAACTAAATTTGTGAATTCGGTGATTGCCATTATTGATAAATATGGTTTTGATGGTCTTGATATTGACTTTGAAGGAACATCTGCAGGAGGAACTAGTTCTTCTTTTGATGCTCCAAATGCAGAAGCTCAACTGATGATTGCTGCTCTTCGTGAAATTTGCGATCATTATGGTAATAATTTTATATTGAGTATGGCACCTGAAACAGCTTATGTTCAATTTGGGATTAATCAATCTATAGCTCCGGCTTACTTAACTCTTATTTATGGCCTGAGAGACAAAATAACAGTTCTTCATGTGCAAGATTACAACACAGGAAGCTCTACAGATTTATATGGAAATAATGCACAACCGGGTACTGCTGATTATCATGTAGCAATGACCGAAATGTTGTTACAAGGTTTTCCTTGTTGTGGAAAAACTTTCCCTGCATTACGTGAAGATCAAGTGGCTTTTGGTGTTCCGGCTACTGCAGGTGCTGCAGGAAGCGGTTATATGGCAATGACTGAATTGCAAAAAGCAATGAAATATCTGATTACAGGTGTGAAATCTACAGGAATGAATTATACCTTGAAAAAATCAGCAGGTTATCCAAATTTGAGAGGTATTATGACATGGTCAGTCAATTGGGATAAAACGGCTAATTGGGCTCTTGCGAATACATTTAATACTTATTTTACTGAAATAGGAAACCCAAAAGAAGGATGCGATAATGTGGTTGCTGATACTGAGGCTCCTACATCTCCAACAAATGTAAGTGGAACCCCTACTCAAACAACCATTAATGTTACTTGGACAGCATCTACAGATAATGTTGCAGTAAATGGTTATAATATATACGTAGATGGAGTAAAAAATGGCAGTACAAATTTAACTGCATATACTATTACAGGTTTAACTGCAAGTACCCATTATTCTATTGATGTTGAGGCTTATGATGGTTCAACAAATAAATCGGGAAAAGCAAATACTTCTGTTACTACTTTGGAACAAGCAGGTACAGGTGGAGATAGTGGTGATATTCCAACTTGTACAGTTCCTGCTTGGGTTGCTACAAAAAACTATCAAACACCGAATGAAGAAGTATCATACAATGGAAAAGTTTATAAATGTCTTGTTTGGTGGTCAACAGCAGGAGCAGCTCCTGATGTTACAACTACACAATGGACTTATGTAAGTGATTGTGATGGAGGTTCAAGTGGTGATGGTGGTGATACAGGTGACGGAATTGATACAGGAATTGATTATTTGAATGGAAAACATATTGTGGCTTATTTCCCCAATTGGGGTACCTATAATGCAGCACACCAAAGTATAACTGTAAGTATGATTCCCTGGAATAAGATTACACATATTAATCATGCTTTCTTTACTGTTGGGGCTGACTATAGACTTGTGACAACAGATGATTTTGCAGATTTTCAAAAAACATTTGCTCATTCGGAAGGCTGGGATGTGACTGATAGACTTGCCGGACACATGGGAGAATATAAATATTATAAAACTCAATATCCAGGAGTGAAAGTAATAATTTCTGTCGGAGGATGGACAAGAGGTGAAAATTTCCATGCCATGGCTTCCACTGCGGCCAATAGAGCAATTTTTATTAATAGTATTATAGCATTTTTAAATAAATATCCATTTATTGATGGTATTGATTTAGATTGGGAATATCCGGGAATAAATAGACCCGCAGATACTAATGATAGTTATGATAAAGGTTGTCCGGGTGGTCCTGAAGATAAAGGAAATTATACCCTTTTATTAAAAGAAATTCGTGAAGCTTATAATGCGAATGGTTTATCTAATAAATTATTAAGCATTGCAGCTTCTGTTAATCAGGTTACTGTAAATGCGGGACAAAATCCTGCGGAATATCAACAGTATTTAGATATTATTAATTTAATGACTTATGATATGCACGGGGCTTTTGAACGTGTAACCAATCATCATTCTGCCATTTATCCAAATCCTAATGATCCATCGGAAGAAAAATATGTGAGAGAAACATTTAATGCACAAGCAGCGGCTGTCTTTTTTGCAAGTTTTGGAATACCAAAAAGTAAAATAAACATTGGAACTCCTTGGTATTCAAGAGGATGGGGCGGAGTTTCTGTCGGACCTAATGGTAATGGGTTATTTCAAACTGCAACAGGATATGTTCGGGGAACTTGGGATGATACATCTACGCCAACTCCCGGAGGACAATATCCTTGGTTTTATGTAAAAGGACTTGAAACTACTGCAGGATGGACTAAATATTACGATAATGTTTCTCAAGCACCTTATTTATATAATCAATCAACAGGTGTATTTCTTACTTATGAGGATGAACAGTCGTTGACAACAAGATGTAACTTTATTAATGATAACCAATATGGTGGATTGATTATTTGGGAAATATCAGGAGACGATTTGAGTAATGGAGCTCCATTAACAAATATTGCTTACAATGAGTTATTAATAAATTCCGGTAATGTAAATAGTCGAGCCTTAAAAAGCCCATTTTCGTATTATATTATTGTTGATTTGGTAAAACATAGCTTTTATCAAGTCAACAATTTGTATTTTAAATTCGAGCCAAAAAGATGATTTCCATTTATTCATCATCCTTTTGAAGTT
>QKGU01000423.1 GCA_003250325.1 Paludibacter sp. | reverse complement strand
CTTATTGTTTTTCAAGAACAAATATCATGTATTTCTTTTCGTTGGCAAATTTTTCCGGATCGATAGAAGCCACTTCCTTGTTGATTTTTTTATCAATCCCTTCGCGTAAATCCTGCGTCAGATAATACAGAAAACCTTGTTTGTAGCGAAATTTCTCAAAGGCAAAGTTTTTCAGAGGGAAAATAAAACGATCCACATACAATCGCAAGAATCGTAACATAGGGAGGATGTTTGGAGTAATGTCTTTTTCGTAGACAATTTTCCAATTCGAATTTCCAATCGCTTCAATAAAATCAGTCAGCAGATGAGACGATTTATTGATCCCGTTATCGTGAAGCCTGAAATAATCGGTTATAATCCATTGGGCGTTTGGTAAAGTAATTGCATTGATTTTTGCAAGTCCTTTTTCAAGATCGATGTATTGGAAAGATTCGGAATTGATAACTGTAGAGTATTTTCTGATCTCTTCTATTCCTTCAAATTTGCAGTTATGAACAGGAATTGATTTATACTTATTTTGTATATGACGGATTTGATTTTTGTTAGGTGTAAGTGCTTCCACCTTAAAATTTTGTGCAGAAAGAATGGCCGAAAGTCCACCCATTCCGCAACCGACATCCAAAACGTTGCCTTCTTTGTCTTTAATCAGGTCAACTATATTCTGTGCGTATTTGATTTGTGCATCTTCAACAGATTTAATTGAAATAGAATCGGTGGCAATTTCTGGATCTTCAAAATACCCATAATGTAACATGTCATTTTTGAGTATTTTAGAATACAAATTCAGCTCCAAATCACTTTTAGACTTGTCATATTTACCATCTTGTTTTTTTAACCGATATGCTTTTATCCATTTTACCGGATTCAGAAGTTGAAAATACTTTGTTTTCATGTGTTATTTATGTGGATTTTTATTCATTTAAGATTGTTTGCGTTAAAAAATGAAATGCAAAAGCGGCGCAAATATACATATAAATAAATGTTGTGGGCAGATTTGTATATAATTTTTTCGCTCAGTATAATTATTATGTTCAATGTTCAAATGAAGTGATGTTTGGTCTTAAACTTCAAGCAATTTTTTTATGTCCGAATCGGTTCCGTATAAAACCATTATGTCGTTTTTTTCGAGAACAGTTGTGGCTGTAACAACTCCTATTGCCTGAGTTACCTTTCGGGGAATGCCAATCATATTTTTTTCTTTCGTTTGCTTGATAATGGTTAGAACAAGAACGTTATAGTTTTTTATCAATGCTATTTGTTCCAGTGTTTTTCCTGCAAATTTTTCGGGAACAACGGCTTCAATAATGGTATGGCCTTTTGTCAATTCAAACGAATCTATCAATCGGTTTGAAGTGAGTTTTTTTACCCAACGTTCGGCTGATTCTTCTTCCGGACGAAGGATTTCTTCAATTCCCATGGCTTCCAGCACCGTTTCGTGTAGTGGCGAAACCGCACGGCTAATAAGTCGCGTTACGTTCATTTTTTTCATTAGAGCGGTAGTCATAATATTTGCCCCAACGTCCTCACCAATACAAACCATTACAATATCGGTGTTTTTCAATGGTAGACTTTCCATAGCTTGCTGGTCGGTACAATTGAGGCAGACCGCGTAAGATATTTTGTCTTTTACGGCCTCCACTTTTTCCATTTCCTGATCTACACCAATTACTTCGTGCCCCAAATTTGTCAGTTTTTCGGCAATGGCCGAGCCAAAATTTCCAAGGCCTATAATGATATACTTCATATTTTTATGAATTTAATTGATTAGTACTTCTTCTGTCGGATAACGGTATTTATGATGTGCAATTCGTCTGGATAACGCTATAAGTATTGTCAGCATGCTAACTCTGCCGATAAACATGGTTGCAATTAAAACTGATTTGCTGGGGTCGCTTAACGAGGCTGTGATACCACGGCTTAAACCTACGGTGCCAAAAGCTGATACACACTCGAAAAGAATATTTAATAAACCTTTGTCACGATCGAAAAAGCTGACGGTGAAAAAGGCTATAAATATTATGATAAAAGATAAAATAATGGTGGCAAATGCTCTGTTTACTGACTTTTGGGAAATCTCAGATTTGAATACTTCGATATTCTGTTTCCCTTTCGCCAGACTAATAAAGTTAAGTATGGCAATGGCAAATGTACTGGTTTTTATACCACCTCCGGTAGATCCGGGCGATGCACCAACCCACATTAAGAAAATGACTGTCAGGATAGTGGGCAAAGTAAGT
>QKGU01000105.1 GCA_003250325.1 Paludibacter sp. | reverse complement strand
TTTGCTGAGTATCTTTCTTCTTTGATAGCATAATATATTTGCAAGATTTATGCATCAAATATACTAAAACTTGCAGATACACACAATACTTTTAAGATTTATTTTACTGGTAATCTTATGTTTATGGGCTTTTTAAGGGTCGACCAATTAGAAAGCTTGGTGGAGCACTTTTTGCTGATCGTCGCTACGACCATGTTTTTGTATATCATAATGGAGCCGAATCTTATTACGGTGTCAGAGGATTTCGCGGCTCTTTAAAAATATAATTTTACGTTTCCAGTTCAATGTTTTATATTTCAATAAATTAAAATTATCTGGAAAATAATAAAGAATCAGAGTATTAATGATCGTGATCTTCAGATTCATCTTCAGATTCCATTTCCAAGATATTTTTAAAATCCTTCCATTGATAAGCTTGCGTATAAGCCGATTTTGAACCTAATGGAACTTTTAATTTACAAGTTACCTTGTTGACGTCAGTGAAAACCCCGATTATCAAATTTAAATTAACGGGCTGAGTTGCAACAATCGAAATCGTATTTAGATTTGAACAACCCCAAAAAGCTGCCTGACCAATAGAAATTAATGATTCGGGAAGTGTAAGGTTAATTAGTGATGTGCAATCCATTAAAGCACTGCTTCCAATTATTTTAACAGAATTAGGAATTGTCAGATTTGTTAATCCAATGCATTGTTCAAAAGCAGAGTTTCCAATACTTATGATTGAGTTAGGAATTTTAACTCCGGTTAGGCTCTTACAACCACGAAAAGAGAAACTACCTATAGCTGAAACTTTTATGGGGATGTGGATGTTCCCTACAATTCCTGAACAATAATCAAAAGCTCCGTTTCCAATCACAGACACAGAATCCGGAATTAAAAGATCGGAAATTCCACTGCAAAAACTAAAAGCACCTTCTCCAATAGTAGTAATAGAAGAGGAGAGTGCGAGAGTCGTTATGTTTTTACAATCTGAGAAAGCATATTTACCAATGGTATTTAGTGATGTTCCAAAAGTTACTCCGGAAATAGCACTGCATCGGAAGAATGAAAAATCTCCCAAGGTATGTAATAGGCTGGGGAATATTAGATTCCCTGAAATATTACGACAGTTATTGAACGCATATTTTCCTATTGATGTCAGTGAATTTGGTAGAATTAATTCTGTTAGACCTGTACAGTCGGAAAATGCGCCGTATCTGATAGTTCTTACTGTGCCTGAAAATGTAATTCCAGTAATATTCCTGCATCTGTAAAATGCATTTGTATCGATAATATAGACTGAATCGGGAATTGAATAAATACCTGATTTTTTTATAGGACATTGAAGTAAAACCGATTTGTCTTTTGTATATAAAACTCCCTCATGTGAGGAGTAAACAGTATTTAAACTATCGACAGTTATTTTTGATAAATTTTGAAGAGAAGAGGAGATCAGAAAACTTAAGGTGTTGATATTCTTTGGAATATTTATATTGCTAAGATGATTGCAATTATAAAACACGCTGTCGCCAATTTGAATAAGGGAATTGGGTAAAAATATGGTTTTCAGATCTGAACAAAAACTGAATGCTCCTTTGCCGATCGTTTTTAGAGAATCTCCAAACGATATGCTGTCTAACTCGCGACAATTTGAAAAAACGTAATCTCCAATTGTAAATACTGAATCTGGAATTGTGATGGTTTTCAAATCACTACATTTGTAGAAAGCCATTTTTCCGATTGAATTTATCGAATCAGGTAAAATGATATATCTTAGTTCATCATTAGCAGAGTTTCCGTTGTAAAATGCATATTCAGGTAATTCATTTTCTGGATAGGAAATAGCATCTGAAGTGCCGTCATTTCCTGAATATGCCAATATTTTTACTTTACTGACATTCAGTGAGTCCAGTTCTTCGAATTCATCCCTTAAACATTTTATATCTCTGACATCAATTGTCCCTGTAAGAGTGAGACTGTTAATTGTTTTCTTTTCATGGCTACTAAATAAGTTGGTGAGTGTGCCTGGTTCGTCAACATTAATATTTATTGCATGAGAGCTGATAATAAAAATATTATTTAAAAGGAGATATATGTATTTTTTCATTTTGTCTAAATTATTATAGTTCAAAAATCTTTCGGTAAAAGTTATATTTAAATTGCATCTAAATATATTATACAAGTTTATTTTTTTAAGAATTTAATTCTTGTAACATATCCTACATTACCCGTTTCTTGCTTTATTTTCAGTAAATAACAACCTTTTTTCAAACTTGATACATTTATTTTCTTATTGTTATTTGTTTGGTTTAAAATTAGTTGACCTTTCAGATCGTAGATTTCAACTGAGGTTATATTTTGTTCTCCACTAATATTCAAAAAATCAATTGCCGGATTTGGAGATACGGAGAATTCAGTGTTTGATTTATTTAATGAATAATCAGTTGTTGGTCCTAACGATTTAATGACCAGAATCAAACTGGTGTCTCTCTTTAAATCAGTTGTGATTACATATTTGTCTGAGAACTTTTTGATCTCAGCTGAGTCAGTAAGACACTTTAAGTCAACATCAACCGAATAAGGTACTGCTACACTGATAGATGACTTTTCAGTATCTCTATATTTATTTTTGTTGAAATTCTTAAAATGTAAATAAACAGTATCTTCGGAAATTTCTTTTTCCAGCGCTAATTCGTTGTAAAGATTTTCATACAAAACTCCTTCCTTCAAAGTTGTTACCCATAAATCATTATTCTGCTCATATCCTTTCACTAAATTAAGAGTTTGAATCAGAAAACTTTGTGTTGTTGACTCGTAGCCTTCACCATCTATGCCATGGCCAGATAGTAATATTATCTCGCGATTATTTATTTTGTTTTCAATAAAAGATATGACTTCATTGATTGTAGAAGTAGAAGTCAATTCATAAAAATCGTGATTAAAATATTCGGAGTAATCCCTGTCGAAATTGTGATATTTGAAAACAATTTTTTTACTCTGTGGCGAATATGAATGTAATGGGTCAGAGAAACTCAGGCATTTTATCCCTAGCATATTTTCTATCAGTTCTTTTGACATGCGAATTTCAAAATCAATTTCAGTGCTGTCGATTGAATTGGATTTTAAATCTGCATGTGTGAAAGTATGATTTCCTATTTCGTGCCCTCTTGATGAGATATCTTTCAAACTATCTATATTCATGTAGGATGCAATTTCAAAAAAACTACCCTTGTAGCCATATTGATCTAGTATCTGTGAGATTTTTCGGTGAGTATGATTGTTATCATCAAAGGAAAAGTTTATACATGTCCGGGCATCATTTTTCCACTTGCATATTTCTATAGATTCAGAAATAGTAGATAATGCGCTATTAGCTTTATATAAACTCGGTTTTTCTTTACCGTTTTGGGCCATAACTGAACCGCTGGCTATATAAATGCATATATTCAAAACTATTATAGAGTAGAATGAACTTCTCATATGTGACTATTTAAAATTTATGATAGACATTTTAATCCTTTTTAGCTCTTTATTTATGAAAATAAGTATTTTACAATTTTAATTAATGTAAAAAACAATCTGTGATTTTCTAATAATGAAAAAACAACAAAAATTGTGATTTGATTTAAGTTTTTCAGATCAGGTTAATAATATTCAATAGGTTGAGAATTACTTTTTTTGATGTAAAATACAGTAAATCATAAAATTAAATTATTCGTTTTTTGACTTAACCTGAAAATTTTTTCTGTTAAGAAAAGGATTTTAATTTTAATTAAATAAAAAATACCTGTGAAATTATAACCTTAAATATTTTGAAAAAGTTTAATGAATTGTTGAAAAGATGAAAATAAATTATTAAAGCTTTAAAATTGAAAAAAAACTTAACTGACAACAAATTAAAATGCATTTCAATTCATAAGTTTTTAAATATCTTTAATTTGACATTGTTACTGAAATACCTACCTTTGTAGCTATAATTAATTAAAAATTCTACTATTAAATGAAAAGGAAATATTTAGTTATAGCTGTCGTGCTAATGTCGGTTTGTGTAAAAGGTGTTGCTCAACAAACAATAGAAATTGGTGCTCCCAAAGTGAAGATAGTTAGAGCCGATAAAACAACCAATTCACAATGGAACGGAAAGAGTGTTGCATTTCTGGGAGATTCGATGACGGATAAGCACCGGGCTGGAATGACTTGTTTGTATTGGGAATATCTGAGCGAATTGTTAGGAATTAAACCTTTTGTATATGGAATCAGTGGAAATCAGTGGAATGATATTTACAAACAGGCTGTAAAATTACAACAGGAAAAAGGGACTGGAATTGACGCAATATTGATTTTTGCAGGGACTAATGATTATAATCGTAGCTTACCAATTGGGGATTTTTTCACAGAGACAACAAAAAAAACTATTTTTAATGGCAACGAAGTGGAACGAAAATATCGTACTCCAATTATGAATGATACTACTTTCTGTGGACGTATTAATAAAGCAATGTCCTTTTTAAAAAATAATTTTCCACAACAGCAGAT
The DNA here is from genome assembly GCA_003250325.1 of Paludibacter sp. Taxonomy (GTDB): domain Bacteria; phylum Bacteroidota; class Bacteroidia; order Bacteroidales; family Paludibacteraceae; genus Paludibacter. Next base: position 4,083 of record QKGU01000105.1, on the reverse strand, counting down.
TATTATAATGACACCAATTCATAGAGGTTATGCTAAATTCAATGAAAGAAACGTTCAGCCGGACGAAAATTATAGTAATGGTCAGGGTTTGTATATTGATAATTATGTTGAAATATTGAAGAAAGCAGCAGAATATTGGGCGGTTCCTCTTATCGATCTTTTTTCTTTGAGTGGTTTATATCCGTTGTCCGAAAGTCATTTGCAGTATTTTCATGATAAAGAAACAGATCGGCTGCACCCGAATTCAATTGGGAATTACCGTCTCGCACGAACTATTCAGTTTCAATTACTCGCATTGCCTTCTCAATTTGTAACAGATAAAAATTAAAATATTCAGATGAAAAATTATCTTTTCCGTTAAAATCAGATTTTATAAAATGTCAGTTATCAACAACTTTATTTAAAGTGTTAAGATTATCAGATAATTAGCTTGTTTATAACTTGTGTTGAAAAGTTGTTTATAACAACAGACATAAAAACTTGCAAATCGAATATCTCGTACATTATATTTGCAACATGAGTTACGACTCAAAACACAAAATAAGATGTTGATTCGCTCTTTGAAATACTGATACATCAAAAAAAGTCAATAGTTAAATGCCTGCACTTCAGTTTCGAAGGTGAAGTTATGACTGCAAAAAGTGATTGGTTATCGTATAGTGGTCGACGCTACTCTGGATGCAAATTCGAAAGCGTTTATCCAAACGAAAAACCGAAAGATTATTTTTTAGCAATTGTGCTTCTCTTCAAACAAGGTTTTACTTAAAAAGGAAAAGACGTTTGAACAAAGTGTCGATCTGTAAAGTTAGAAAAAATGAAATGAAGATCAAATGTGACTTGTCACGTTTGTCGCCTTTCAGTTGATAAAGCAAAAGCTCAAGGGCTTTTGAGTTGCAACAAATTTTCTGACATGGCAGTTCTCCTGAAAATAAAACTGAAGTTGATTTTGGTGATTGACTATATAAATGAGTTTATTTATTGAACGAATTTTATTTTTTGGTAACTACCAATAAAGTAAAATAATCGATGAGCTAAGAAATCAGTGCTTTGTACGATATGGATCTCCGGATCTCAATTGCGCAGATGCTGAGAAAACTTTTAAAAAGTCTGGCTGTTCAGAAATAGATTGATAACGCAAAAGCAGTATAAACTAAAAATCTTCTCTAGGGAAGGTTGGTGTTCGGCTGAGATAAACGTATTAATTACACAATGTAAGAGATGTGCGAGAATGGATTCCATTTTCGAAAACACAACTCTACAAAAGTTTCGAACGCAGCAGACCTATGAAACCATTTCTGTCGTAATGCCTGAAAGGGTAATTACCTGAAATGGAAGCTGTATAAGCAGTTATATAATTTCATGTGGCTGTAAAAAAATGATTTTACGAAAATTTTCAACATATATTTCCCTTTTGAAAATAAAGTGAAAATATACGTTTTTCGAATAGTTGATCGGTTGTGGATGTAAGTTCTTTTGATAAACAGGGTTTCAGTGGAAAGTCATGTGAAATGACATTCAGCCTGAAATAAATGCTTTGCCGGCAACATTTAAAATAAGATGAAGTCTGACTTATCGAAATTTTAAACCTTACCAGGTTGGGAGATTGTTAAGCCGTAATTCGAGAGAATTGCGTACAATGAACCCGCCAATCAAGGCGGAAGCATAAACTGAATTGAAAAAGACAAAAAGATATAATGGTCAATTTTCGGTAACACCGAAATAATTCAAAAAGCTAAACCAGACAGCTCGAGAGATGACCAATCATAGAAATATGATGTGCAAAACTATAGAATCTACAGTTTGTAATATGTCAATGTCCGACTTTAAATGGGATCATCAGTATTCAAAGATATTAACACCGATTCTTGTGTTCAGGAGAGGATGTCAGTATATGGCATCCTCTTTCTCCTTTTATAAGGTTTTTAAAAAGCATTTTTGTTATGCGCAAGATTATACATATTGATATGGATGCTTTTTATGCCTCGGTCGAACAAAGGGATAATCCGGAATTTAAAGGTAAACCTTTAGCTGTGGGTTATTCCGGAGCTCGTGGAGTTGTGGCAGCCGCCAGTTACGAGGCGCGTACTTATGGAGTTCGTTCTGCTATGGCTTCGAAAACGGCTCTGCGTAAATGTCCACATCTTATATTTGTAATGCCTCGTTTCGATGTATATAAATCTGTATCGAGGCAAATAATGGAAATATTCAGAGAATATACAGACCTTATTGAACCTCTCTCGCTGGACGAAGCTTTCCTCGATGTAACTGAAAATTACAAAAACATAGCTTCAGCTACGCAAATAGCTCAGGAAATTAAACAAAAGATAAAGGAAAAAGTGGGGCTTACAGCCTCTGCTGGTGTTTCGTTCAATAAGTTTTTGGCGAAAATTGCATCTGATTATAATAAACCCGATGGCTTATTTGTTGTGAAGCCGAAAGATGCAGAACTGTTTGTGGAGAAATTGGAGATTGAAAATTTTTTCGGAGTAGGTAAAGTTACCGCCAAACGAATGCACGAATTGGGGATTAACACTGGATTTGATTTAAAACAATGGTCGGAAGACAAATTGGTATATCATTTTGGAAAAGCAGGACATAGTTATTATCAAAATGCCAGAGCAATCGATAATCGTCCCGTAGAGTCGTTTCGTATAAGAAAATCGGTTAGTTCCGAAACTACCTTCGATCATGATATTGATGAATATGATGAATTGGTTCCTATTCTGGATAAATTGTCGAAAGAAGTTGTCGATTATGTGAATAAAAAGGCTTTCAAAGGAAGAACTGTAACCTTAAAGCTTAAGTATGCCGATTTTAAAATAATTACCAGAAGCAAAACTTTGGCAACTTTTATTGATGATTACGAAACTCTTTGCAAAATAGGACAGGAGTTATTACATTCGGTTGATCTTTCTCCAAAAATTAGATTAATTGGTATCGGTCTGAAGAATAATGAGTCAGAAATTGATACATTAATAGATACACAATTGTCGATAAATTTTCAAGAAGATAATTAAAATTGGTTGCTTTAGTTAAACTTTTCTTCATTTTCCTTTCGGATTGAAAGTATCTCACCCCAATTCTTCTTTATTTTCCCCGGTTATCTCTTAAATTTCCTTTCAGAAACTATATTTTTACCGATTTCAGATTATAAGTTTCACTGAAAAATACCCTTTGAACTTCTGTTTTCGGTGTTTTTATAAGGCCATGAAGAAAAAAGTTCAAAATATTTTGTCTGTTCACAATGTTCACGTTCAGATGCTTAGTGGGTGAGTTGTGTTTTATAGCAGAAAAATAACAAAAAAAGATTTGGATGGTATTACAAAAGGGACTACTTTTGCACCCGCTTTAAGAGAGAAGCACACAACGACAGACTGGCGATGAGGAACACGAAAAATAAATCAGATTTTTTTTTTTTTGAAAAAGATTTGGTGGATAAAACAAAAAGTTCTACCTTTGCACCCGCTTTTGAAAAACACAATGGTGTTTAGAAATTCGAAAAGTCAGGGTTGATAAAAAAACGAAAAAAATCGTTTAGGTGTTGTGAGAATGAAAAAAACGACATATCTTTGCAGCCCATTTGGCTTTGAAAAAATGACGAGCCGAAGCGCAAAAATGAAACAAACCTTTTTAGGCAGGGAGCTGCCTGACGTTAACAACGAAGAAGGGAACAAAAAGACTTTTTAAAACAAATCACTGTGAAGTGATAGGACAACTAATAATTGTCTAATAAGAAGCAACGATCTTTGAGAGAAATTGAAAACAACTTTAAATGTAGTATAAGTAATGGGAACATTTTCTAAAAAGCGAAAGCAAAACAAAGAAGTTTACTTTTTAGTTTGCTGAGCTAAGAAAATCTGGACATTTATGTCAACGATTTTTTTATACCACGTCAATAAAGAAATAGATTAAGGAAAAATCATACTGAGCAAAAACATAAAAAAACAAGATACAACGAAGAGTTTGATCCTGGCTCAGGATGAACGCTAGCGACAGGCCTAACACATGCAAGTCGAGGGGCAGCACAAGGAGCAATCTGAGGTGGCGACCGGCGCACGGGTGAGTAACACGTATGCAACCTGC
>QKGU01000080.1 GCA_003250325.1 Paludibacter sp. | reverse complement strand
TCCCGCAGACTTTTCCGGTAATTGGTCAGAAATTCCCGCTCGTGCAGCTTTTTGTTTGTATCTTCAGCTTTGTGTTGGTAGCTTTCTTTAAAAATTTCGTTTCCTAAATCCAGAATATTTTTTCGCATGTTCCAACCTTCCGATTGCTCGATGCGTTCTTCGGCAAAAGCGGTCAGCCATTGCAAAAGTTGTTTATTCTCGTCTTTCGACAAGTCTAAAAACAAATTGTCGACCGATTGATCGAGTGTGGAAGTGTTGTCCAGTTCCAGATTATAACCTCCGTGAACTCCAATTTCGCGGGCGAACGAACGAATAACCTGTTGGAAAAACTTATCGATCGTACTTATTGAAAACGAAGAATAATCGTGCAATAAGTTGATTAATATCTTTCGTGCACGGGCGTTTACAGCGTCTTCTGTTGGAAAGTCCTTTGAAATTAAATCATTTCTATAATCCGATTTCTCGCCTTTCGATAAAGCGTGAAGCTCTTTCAATATCCTCGTTTTCATTTCATCGGTGGCCTTGTTGGTAAAAGTTACCGCCAAAATGCGACGATGCATCCGATCGCTCTTCGGGTCGAAAAGCAATTGGATATAATCTTTTGTAAGGCGATACGTTTTGCCGGAACCGGCCGAAGCACGATAGATGTTGAGCATAAAGTTTATATTCGGATTAAGAAATTAGCTAGCAGAAATAATATTCAGAGTTACGAGTTACAAGGAAGCAAGGGAAAAAAGAAACAATAGCCAGAATATCTATCTTTCATTGGTTTTCTATGTCATTTGATTTGTAACTATATTCTTGTAACTTGTAACTAATTTCTTGTAACTATTTATTTGAAATTAATCTTCTTTACCTTGTAACCCATTTCGAGCAGGATGTCTGCAATTTTTACCCGAAAATCTCCCTGAATCAGGATTTCTCCATCGCGCGACGAACCACCAGCTCCACATTTAATTTTCAACAATTTTGCAAGTTCTTTCAGTTCATCGTCCGTTCCTTCAAATTCGGTGACCAGCGTGGCGGGTTTCCCGTTTCGTTTGTCAAGTTCTACGCGTAACGGTTCTTTTTGACGCTTTTTTGTTTCGCTCGTTTTGGTCTCTTCTTTCGGCTCTTCGCCTTCGGGCAAATCGGCTTTTAACCCGCTGAGTTTATCTCTCCAATCCATTATGTTATTTACTATTTGTTCATTTACTATTTACAATTCAGGAAAGCTTTTTAAAGAATTCCCAAATGATAATTCCACCGGTTACGCTTACGTTAAGCGAATGTTTTGTCCCAAACTGAGGAATCTCAATGCAGCCATAGCAATCGTCCACCACGCTTTGTTGCACGCCTTTTACTTCATTACCAAGAACGAGTGCGTATTTCTTATCTTTATCCAGTTTTAAATCGGTGAGCATGGTGCTTCCCTGCGCTTGTTCGATAGCCAAAACAATATATCCTTCTTTTTTCAATTCAGATACAGCGGCGTGAGTATCTTCAAAATATTTCCAGCTCACGGTGTTTTCAGCGCCTAAGGCTGTTTTGTGTATTTCGGCATGAGGTGGGGTAGAAGTGATACCGCATAAATAAACCGCTTCCACCAAAAAAGCATCGGCTGTGCGAAACACCGATCCCACATTGTGAAGGCTGCGAACATTATCCAGTACAACAATAAAAGGTGTTTTCTTTTCTTCTTTAAATTCGTCCATCGTGAGGCGGTTCATTTCTGTTATTTTGAGTTTCTTCATGAATTCGATGTGATAATGAGATAATGTGATGATGTGATGATGTGTCGATATATTAATTTGACTGGTTTATTATTTTTATGGCTTTTTCAATAATGGTGTCGTAACCTCTCTCGACATCAGCAACTTTTAAACTATCAATAATATCAGGTTGAATGCCCCATTCGGTGTGTTGCATGTCTCTGTCGAACATAGGCGAAGCTGAGAACCGAATGGACCAACCGTTGGGCAATTCGCTGGAAAATGGTAATCCACCTCCTCCGCCTGTCTGGTCACCAATGACCAACGCGTTTGGAGATGCTTTTATTCGGTTTATAAAATCATTTGTGGCACTGTAGGACAATCGGTTAGAAAGCACGATTAGAGGTCGTTGCCATTGGATTTTTTTATTTGCTTTTGTTACAATTTCCTGCGGTGACGAAAAATCCGAATGTCCGTCGCCAATTTTATGGCGAATATATCCGGTAACGGTATCGTTTTTAAAAAAGTAGGAAGCCAACGCTTCGGCCGATTCCAAACTGCCACCACCATTGTCACGCACATCGATAATCAGACCTTTGCAATCGATAAAATAGTTCATGATGTACCACATGTTTGTGTCCGAAAATCCATCCGAGAAACTTCCGTAATAAATATACCCAATGCTGTCATTGGCAATTTTCTGATACATAAATCCTCCGGCCACTCTGTAATCTTTCCCTAAATAGCGCGATGACGATATTAATGAACCGCTAAAGTTAGATGGATAATCGGTATACCAGTTCCAATAACGGCTTCGGTCGAAATTGGACGATAAATTAACGTGTCCATCTTTGAGTTCGGCAAGCATATCGCCCAACAAATCAAAGAACTCAAATTCTGTTGTGTCGGTTGCCAGACGAGTTTTGTATACGTCGTGAATTGAATCCCAATTGATGTTTTTATAATCGAGATAACAGTAGCGGGTGTCAATTATTTTCCATAGTGCTTCGAAATTTCCTTCATTGGTGTTGGGTGGCATAACCGGTTCGTTCATGCATGACGGCAGCAGCAATGCGAACAAAAGGAATAATAAAATATGTGTTCTTAAAATCTTTTTCATATCATTATTCGGTTATGCTTTTGAAATTGGAAGGCGGTAAGTTCTTTCGTCCTGAGAAAGAGATCATATCGAAAGTGGTTCCAACTACAAGTCCGAAATCGTCTTTTTTATAAACCGCTCCATTGGCTGAATATTTTAGCATGTTGAAATCAAATCCAACATGCCAGTTGCTTCTCTTGAATGGAACATGAAGCAGAAGCCGACTTTGGAATCCTCTTTTGTTATGCAACGAACTAAAATGAAACGCATCTGTGAGATTACCCAACAAAAATAATTCGTAATAGGAGGCTCCGGTTTGCGGAACGAACATACAACCCAATAGCGGACTCTGAAGTGACAACTGAAGTTGAACATCCCTTTTTAAAAGCTTAAGTTTGTAAAACGCCATTGCCGAAATATTCAGATTTGTGCTCATATCCATATTGACCGGATTGTTCGTGTTACGCGGAAGGTATTTTACTGCAAAGTCGACATCGCAACTTCCTCCGGCTAAAACTTTCAGGTCGCTTATCGGTTGGAAATGGTAATACATTCCATATTGGTAGTTTGCTCCGACCAGCATCATTAACGATGTAAATGCCGGATTTAGAGCCTCCGCTGCAGTTATGGTGAATTTGCTTTGTCTGGAAAGATTTAGTTTTTCAGTATCGAGGAAACGAAGATTGTCGTTGTCGTATTTTAGCCCGATCCCGTTATATTGCAAAGGCGAAAGATAAGGATCGAGAACGCTTATTGCCCCAAAGCCAAAAGTGTTCGCCACATTCGAAAGCAGATAAGTGTCAGCATTCCTGGTTTGAGAATAAACTGAAACATTGAAAAATATAATGAGAATCAAAAATCCGGCTTTTTTCATTCTTTTTCTGCTGAATGGTTGGTGTTAAACTGTGCTACTTACCAATTACAAAAATAGCCAAATTATTAAATAAAATCTCTGTTTTGTGTTTTCAAATTTTCGAAAGTTAAATTAATCGTTGGAAATACATTTTTTTAGTTAGTACTTCATTATAAAAAATGTACCTTTGCAAGACAATAAGCTCAAACTGAAATAACACGTTGTAATACAAAAATAAAATTTGAATTCATGGAAAATCAAGAAAATCAATTGAATATTGAACTCTCGCCCGAAGTTGCAGAAGGAATTTATTCGAATCTGGCTATCATTTCGCACTCTACCTCGGAATTTGTACTCGACTTTATCCGCATTATGCCCGGAACCCCTAAAGCGAATGTAAAATCAAGAATTATTCTTACTCCTGAACACGCTAAACGCTTGCTTTTTGCTTTACAGGAAAATATCGCAAAATACGAAGCTCAAAATGGTAAAATAAAAATTGCTGATAATGGTTTTGTTCCACCAGTGCCAATGGCTTTTGGCGGAGGTGAGGCTTAATCAGGTTGCACCAAACAAAAAAAAACGGCCGGAGATATTTTTTCGGCCGTTTTCATGAACAAAACTAAATTTACTACTAAAACTCAAAAAACAAAAAATTATTTTTTATCACTATACTTTTTATACCATAGGAACCATGCCGGATTGTAATATTCATCGTTCATGGCAGTAGGATTGCTTTCGTCAACATTTGGATGGCTTGGGACTAATACATCATCTCCTTTTTTCCAGTTCACTGGCGTCAATACATGATCTTTTGAGGTTGTTTGCAGAGCTGTTACTGCTCTTAATAATTCATTTGTGCTTCTACCCACATTCATAGGGTAGAAATACAGCGCCTGAATCACATTTTGTGGGTCAATAATAAATACGCCTCTCACACTTTTTGTGGAGTTGTTTGCCGCATTTATCATTCCATATTCTTTTGAAATTGTAATATTTTCATCATCGACAATCGGGAATTTAATTTTAATTTTTTGATTGTTATCCAGCACCAGATTTTCCATTGCTTTTTTCCATTGTTTGTGCACATCCAATGGATCTGCAGAAACAACTACGATTTTTACTCCGAGTTTATCAAACTCGTCCTGTAGATTTGCAAGTTCCATAATTTCAGTCGAGCATACAGGAGTGAAATCCTGAGGGTGACTGAACAAAATTTTCCATTTACCTCCATAATCCGAAGGGAAATTAATTTCACCGTTTGTTGATTCGGCGGTAAATGTTGGGGCCTTTTCTCCTATTAACGGAATTCTAAAGTTTCTGTCAGCATAGCTTTTGTCCATCTTTGAGGCAGTCGTTGTACTTTGACTCCAGATCTGTGTTGATGATATTAGTATAACAACAACCAATAATAATGCTTTTTTCATGACGATTGTAATTAAGTTAATACTAAGAAAAAATGATGAATGAATTATTCAGTAGGATTAAACACGAAAAAAGTAGCGTTAGTTTCTGTTAAAATGACTAATTGTATATTATTATATTAAACAGGTTGTGAATTATACTTGTTAACTTGTTGTTATTTTCTAAATAGAATAAAAGCTTAACTTTCAGTAACTTAAAATAATATTGCCAATTGATTATTATCCAGCTGAATAAAGAAAAAACGGGAGAAACTACTGTTTCTCCCGTTTTGTTATGTTCACAATATTACGAAGTGTAAAGAATTTCCCTTACGCTTCTTTACTCATTATCTTCATTTTTGTTAATATCCAGAAAATGAGAGATAATACTACACCAACAATTGCTGCAAAAGCCATCCCCTTAAGCTGAACAGTTCCGATATTGATTGATGCACCGCTAACTCCCACTACGAAAGTGACTGCTCCCAATACCATATTACTGTTTTTGCTGAAGTCTACTTTTTGTTCAACAAACATTCTGAATCCCTGAACGGCAATTACTCCATACAACAGCATTGTGATTCCACCCATTACAGCCGATGGAATTGTTGAAATAGCTGCTGAGACTTTTCCAATGGTTGAGAAAAGTATTGCAAAAATCGCTGCCCCACGAATTACCCATACGGAATAAACACGCGTAATGGCCATTACTCCGATATTTTCGCCATAAGTAGTATTGGGAGGTGAACCTGCAAAACCGGAGATAATATTGCTTATTCCATCGCCCAAAAGAGAACGGTGAAGTCCCGGTTCTTTCATTAAGTCGGATTCGGTAATTTTTCCTGTTACGATCAGGTGGCTAATATGTTCGGCCAAAACCACAATACAAGCTGGAGCAATAATAATGATTGCATTAAAATCCAACACTGGTGCCTGGAATTTAGGCAGCGCAAACCAATCGGCATTGCTGATAGAAGTGGTATCAACCATTCCCATTGCCAAAGCAAGCAAATATCCGGCAACAGTCGCAATTAATATAGGTAATACCTGAAGGAAACCTTTGAACAACACCGAACCAAGTATTCCTACGCATAAAGTAAACATCGAAACCAAAACCACATCCGGTGAAACCACGAAAGGTTGCACTACTTGTCCCACTGCGGTTGGCCAGGGGGCTAATCCGGCTTGTTGAGCAGCAACAGGAGCGAGTTCCAAACCGATAATTGCCACAACGGCACCCATTACTGCAGGTGGCATTACAACGTCAATCCAACCAATTCCCCATTTTTTTACAACAAAGGAGATTAATACAAAAAATAATCCGAAGAAAATGAATCCCGATTGTGCGTGTGCAAAACCACCGGAAGTAGAGATAATAAGCATAACCGGTGCAATAAATGCGAAACTCGAACCCAAATATGCAGGGATTCCTCCTTTGGTTACCCATGAATAAATAAGAGTTCCCAATCCGTTCATTAGCAATGCTATTGCCGGATCGACTCCTAATAAAATAGGGACTAAGATAGTTGCACCAAACATGGCCGTAAGGTGCTGAAAGCTGAGAGGCAGGCTCTCAAGAAATGGTAATTTCTCGTGAATTCCAATGGTACGTCTTGCCATAAATTTTGATTAAAAATGAATTAATTTAATAGTTAGTTATTTTTGTAATGAGAATAAATATCCGATTCCTCCGTACGCAGTTATAAAATAAAGCGTGACCTTGTTGTTGTAAATGTTGAAATATGAAAAACCTGCTTCTGAAAGCGTGTAAATTGAATGCGAATTGCTTGAAACCGGGCGAGGATAACCTCCTGTGCCTGTAACAATGTAATTAGTCGCAAAAGCTGAATCTTTTGCATGTTCGAAGTGATGATCGTGACCACAAATATAAAAATCAACTTTGTATTGATCGAATACAGGTTTTACGATTTTTTTCATCAGGTAGGTATCTCCATGAAAGGTGCCGGCAGAATAAACAGGATGATGACCGGTTACAAATATCCATTTGGCCGAATTTGAAGATAAAGTCTTCTTTAGCCATTTGACTTGAGCAATTGAGTCGGTTTGCAGAGTGTCTGTCAGGCTTTGATATTCGTTGATAAGCCCCTGAGTATCCATGACGATGAACAATGCTTTGTCGTTGGTGTCGAGAGTTTTCTCAAAACTATAATATCTCGATGGAAAATTCCACAGTTTGTTTATCGTAGAGTATTCTATTTCTGCTTCCGGGTTGCCCGCATAATCATGATTGCCCAATGCAGGATACCAGGGAACTTGCAGAGAACTGTCGTTGTAGACATTTTCGTAATTTACTTTCCAAAGTGTATCGGTAGAACTTGGCACGCCATTATATTGAAAATTATCTCCACAGGTAAGTATAAAGTTCGGATTCACTTGTCTGGCTGTTTTTGCCATTTGCTGAGCCACTTTTACCTGTTCTAAACCGCCATTGAATCCCCAGTCACTCAGTACAAAGAAACGGGTTGATAAAGTGCATGGACTACCTAATGTGTCTTTTGCATTTGGAAAATTTGGATGGGAATCAAATAATTGGTCTAAACAGGATGAGAAAAATATGATGCCGGCAAAAAGAGTAAGTGTAAGAAGAACTTTTTTGAAGCCGCTAACGGTAATCATAATAATGCTTTTAAAAATACGATTCGGCATTTTGTATATTCCTTTTTATTCTTTTGTGCTATCGGATTCAAGTATGAATCGCCAGTTTTTCAATCTCCACTCCGGCGATGCATAATCGATTCCTACGCGTGGTGCAACTGTAACTTTTTTTGTTTCAGGGGCATTTTCTATATAAATACGTGTCGAAGTTAGCAAATCTTCGCCATAGAAACTTTTATTCATTTGCAATGCACGACCGACTTTTCCCGAACCAACTATGTTTTCGATACCTCTGATTAATACGGCCTGAGGATTATTCTCTTCTCCGGTGACAACATTTAGCAGCCAATACATTCCGTAGATCAGATAAACGTACACTTTTCCACCTTCGGAATACATAACTTTCGTGCGTTCTGTTTTGCCTTTGCTTGCATGGCACGCTTCGTCTTCTTCTCCCAAATAAGCTTCTGTTTCCGTTATTCTGTATCTCAAAGTGGTTCCATCGTCGAATGTTCGGACTAAGATTTTTCCAAGTAATTTTTCTGCAACAGTTACGGCGTCTTGTTTGTAAAAAATCTCAGAAAGTCTGTTCATATTGCAAACATAATCATTTTTTCTTTTACATTTAATGGAAATTGTCTGTAGAATATAAATTTAAGAAGACAATATAAATTAATAGGTCGTATTAAATAAACATAGCAGACTTTTTTGTCTGCTATGCAACATGAGTTGGAATAAACTTTGTCTTTTGAAATCAAAAATAATTATTTGATGGGTAATACTCTCTTCATTAAATCTGAAAAAATAGCAGCCATTTTTTGTTGTATGTATGAATCCTCGCCTCTTAATGGATGCCAACCATACAACACACCATCTATAGTTTGAGTATCTTTCGCATATAATAAGCTTTGTTGTTCGCCTGTTACCGGATGAGTGACATTTTT